>NZ_JBSGFD010000167.1:0-18884 GCF_053603215.1 Kitasatospora sp. NPDC004240
AAACGCCCGGTTACATTCCGAACCCGGAAGCTAAGCCTCACAGCGCCGATGGTACTGCAGGGGGGACCCTGTGGGAGAGTAGGACGCCGCCGAACGATCATTCAGAGAACCCCCGCCCGGGGCACCCGGGCGGGGGTTCTCGCGTTTCCGGGGAAAGACGAGGCCCTCCCGGGAAACGCGAAGCCGGGAGGTGGTCGGGCCCGGGCGGTCAGCGTGGTCAGGCCTGTGTACGCGGCTGAGGGGATCGCTCCGGCAGAGGCTGGGGCGGCTCCCTGGCGGCCTGGGTGGTCGGTCAGCTGTGCGCCGTGGAGGCGGACGTGCGCGCCCCGGTCGGGATGGCCCGGGTTAGGGGAGCAAGGGCGCTACGGGGAGGCCTGCTGAGCAGGGCTGACAGGGCTGGAGCGGCCGCTCCAGGCCCGGCAGGGCCTCTGCCGAGGAGCAGCCGAGGAGGACGGGGATCGACGGTACGCGTGCGGCACAGGAGGCGGTACGGAAAGAGCCGCGGAACCGGTGATCGGTTCCGCGGCTCTTCGTCGTTCGGGTTGCTCAGAGGCGGCCGGCGGCCTTCAGGGCGAGGTAGGCGTCGGCGAGGGCCGGGGCGATGGCGGCCGGCGGGGCGTCCAGGACGGTGACGCCGTGCCGGGTGAGGCGGTCGGCGGTGCGGCGGCGGTCGGCGCGGGTCTGCTCGGCGGCCGCGGCGCCGTACACGGCCTGGACGGTGCCCCGGCCGGCGGCCAGTTCGTCGAGGTGCGGGTCGGCGACGGAGGCGACCACGACCTCGTGGCGCTTGGTGAGCAGGGGGAGCAGCGGCAGCAGGCCGTCCTCGGCGGGGGCCGCGTCGAGCCCGGTGAGCAGGACGATCAGCGAGCGGTGCGGCGCCATCTTCAGGGCGTTGGAGACCAGTGCGCGCATGTCGGTCTCGTACAGCGCGGGTTCGAGGACGGACATCGCGTTGGTGAAGGCGGGCAGGACCTCGGTGGCGGAGCGGCCGGCCAGCGAGAGGCGCTTGCGGCGGTCGTGGGCGAGCAGGTCGACCCGGTCGCCGGCCTTGGTGGCGAGCGCGGTCAGCAGCAGGGCGGCGTCGAGGGCCGCGTCCAGGCGGGGGGCGTCGCCGACGCGGCCGGCGGAGGTGCGGCCGGTGTCGAGGACGACGAGGATGTGCCGGTCGCGTTCGGGGCGCCAGGTGCGGACGGCGACGGTGTGCCGGCGGGCGCTGGCGCGCCAGTCGATGGAGCGGACGTCGTCGCCGGGCAGGTACTCGCGCAGGGAGTCGAACTCGGTGCCCTGGCCGCGGGTCAGGACCGAGGTGCGGCCGTCGAGTTCACGCAGCCGGGCGAGCCGGGAGGGCAGGTGCTTGCGGCTGTGGAAGGGCGGCAGGGCGCGGACCGTCCACGGGACGAGGTGGGAGCCCTGACGTCCGGCCAGGCCGAGCGGGCCGAGCGAACGGACCGTCACCTTGTGGGCGTGGTGGTCGCCGCGGCGGGTGGGGGTGAGGAGCGTGGTGAGGCGGCGGCGCTCCTGGCCGGGGATGGTCAGCGCGTGGCGGCTGGCGGCCAGTTCGGTGCCGGCCCGCCAGGAGGACGGCGGCCAGGCGTCGCGGATCCGGGCCCGGAGCGCGCGCTTGGAGGGGTTGGTGACGAGCAGTTCGACGGTGGCGGGTTCGCCGAGCCGGACAGTGGTGTCGCCGCCCCGGGTGATCCGCAGGCTGCGGACGGGGGCGGCGAGCACCAGGTCGGTCAGGACGGCGAGCAGCACGGTGCCGGTGACGGCCCCGATGCCGGCCCAGGAGGGCAGGAGCAGGCCCACGACGAGCGCGCCGACGGCGGCGAGCAGGGCGGTTCGCCCGGTGAGGGCCATGTGCGGTGCTCCTTGGTTGCGTACCGGGGTTGCGTACCGGGGCGGGTGTGCGCGCCGGACCGGCGGGGACTGCGGGTGCGGGCCCCGCAGGTCAGCGGGTCAGCGGGTCAGCGGGTCAGCGCGGGGCGGGCGTCTGGGCCAGGACGGCCTGGATGACCGAGTCGGCGGTGACGCCCTCCATCTCCGCCTCGGCGCGCAGCGCGACGCGGTGGCGCAGGGTGGGCAGGGCGAGGGCCTTGACGTCGTCGGGGGTGACGTAGTCGCGGCCGGCCAGCCAGGCCCAGGCGCGGGAGGCCGCGAGCAGGGCGGTGGCACCACGCGGGGAGACGCCGATGGACAGCGACGGGGACTGCCGGGTGGCCCGGCAGAGGTCGACGATGTACGCGAGGACCTCGGGCGAGACGGTCAGTCCGGCGATCTGCGCGCGGGCGGCGGCGAGGTCCTCGGGGCCGGCGACCGGGCGCACGCCCGCGGCGTCGAGGTCGCGGGGGTCGAAGCCCATCGCGTGCTTGGCGAGGACCTGGTACTCCTGGTCGCGGTCCGGCAGCGGCAGGATCAGCTTGACCAGGAAGCGGTCGAGCTGGGCCTCGGGCAGCGGGTAGGTGCCCTCGTACTCGACCGGGTTCTGGGTCGCGGCGACCAGGAACGGGACGGGCAGGGCGCGCGGCACGCCGTCGACGGTGACCTGGCGCTCCTCCATGGCCTCCAGCAGGGCGGCCTGGGTCTTCGGAGGGGTGCGGTTGATCTCGTCGGCGAGCAGCAGGTTGGTGAAGACCGGGCCGGGCTGGAAGGAGAACTCGGCGGTGCGCGCGTCGTAGACCAGGGAGCCGGTGACGTCGCCGGGCATCAGGTCGGGGGTGAACTGGATGCGCTTGGTCTCCAGGCTGAGGGCCTTGGAGAGGGTGCGGATCAGCAGGGTCTTCGCGACGCCGGGGACGCCTTCGAGTAGCACGTGGCCGCCGCAGAGCAGGGCGACGACCAGGCCGGTGACGGCGGCGTCCTGGCCGACCACGACCTTGGCGATCTCGGCGCGCAGCGCGGTCAGGGCCTGGCGGGGGTCGCCCGGGGCGGCCGCGGGCACGGCGGGGGCGTCGGCCGGGGCGGCGGGGGTGGCGTCGGCCGTGCCGGGAGTGATGCGGAGTTGAGCGGTGGCCTGCTCGGTCACGGCTGTCGTACCTGCCTTTCGAGGGCGTCGAGGTCGTCGGCGAGCCGCAGCAGCGCGGCGTCGTCGGTGGGCGGCGGTCCGTACAGGAGGGACTGGACCTCCCCGGCGGGGCGCTCGGGGAGGCGGTCGGCGACGGCCGCGCAGAGGGCGGTGGGGTCGGGCGCGCCGGTGCTGAGCGGCAGGCCCAGGGTCGGGGCGAGGCGGTGGACGGTGGCGCGGCGCAGGGCGTCGGCGGCCCGGCCGCGGGCCCTGGCCCGCTGGTAGAGGCGGGCGCGGCCCTCAGTGGTCTCGGCGGCGCGGACGACCACCGGCAGGTTCTCGCTGACCACCGGGCCGAGCCGGCGGGCCCGCCAGAGCGCGGCGAGCAGCACGGCCACGCCGAGCTGGACGGCGGCCCAGCGCCAGCCGTCCGGGATGAAGTCGGTGAGCTGCTTGCGGCCCTCGGGGGCGACCGGGGAGCCGTAGTCGGGCAGGTACCAGGTGAGGGCGGGCTGCGAGCCGAGCAGGTTGAGCGCGAGGGAGGCGTTGCCGTCCTCGCCGAGGCGGTCGTTGGTGAGGAAGGCCGCGCTGCCGAGCACGATGACGTCGGCGCCCCGGCCGGCGGGGGCGCTCACCAGGCTGAAGGCCTTGGAGCGCGGGTAGCAGCCCTCGCCGCGGCCCGCGGTGTAGAGCAGGCCGCCGAGGTGGGCGCTGCCGGCGCGGACCGCCTCGGGCAGCGCGCACTGGGCGGGGGTGGAGCGGACGGCGGCGTACGGCTCGCCGCCGTGCTCGTCGGCGGGGCGGACCCCGGGGGCGAGCACGGAGAGGGCGTCCGGGCCGGGGCTGATCAGGATCAGCCGGGTGTGCTTGGCGGCGGCCAGGGTGCGCAGCTGGCTCTTGGTGAGCAGGTCGGGTTCCTGGACGACGAAGGTGTCGAGGCCGGTGGGCCGGGCGCCGAGGTCGGCGGTGACGTCGACCTTGAGGCCGCGGTCCCGGAGCAGCTCGACCGCGGCGTGGGTGCCGGTGGCCTCGTACGAGCGTGGGTCCAGCGGGGCGTACTGGCGCTCCTGGTTGAGCGAGGCCAGCAGGGCGGCGCCGAGCAGCAGGACGGTGAGGGCCACCAGGTAGCGGCGGTAGCGGCGCCAGACGCCGCGGGTGGTGGGCGCGAGGCTGGTGGGGGCAGGC
This sequence comes from Kitasatospora sp. NPDC004240, assembly GCF_053603215.1. NCBI lineage: Bacteria > Bacillati > Actinomycetota > Actinomycetes > Kitasatosporales > Streptomycetaceae > Kitasatospora > Kitasatospora sp. NPDC004240. Next base: position 4,187 of record NZ_JBSGFD010000167.1, read on the forward strand.
TCGGGCGCGGGGGCCTTCGGCGGGGTGGCCGGCACGGGCGGGACGGGGACGGTGCTGGTCATGCCGCGCCTCCCTGGGCCGGTACGGGGGCCGGCGCGGGCGCCGCGGCGAGGGTCGGGCGGGTGCGGCCGAGGAGCTGGTCGAGGTCGGCCAGCAGCTGGTAGGCGGCCCGGTCGGCGACGCGCTCGCCGTACGCGATGTCGTCGAAGGTGCGGGCGGCGGCGGCGAGGGCGGCGGCGTGCCCGGGCAGGGTGCGGCCGGCCTCGGCGGCGGCCTCGTCGGCGGTGCGGCCGGGGCGCGGGTCGAGCAGGGTGCGCTCCTCCAGGCCGCGGACGACGGCGCGCATCCGCTCGCGGACGGCGTCGGCCCACTCGCCGGCGGCGGCGTGGCGTTCGGCGTCGGCGCGGTGCTGGGCGGCGGAGCGCGGGCCGGACTCCCCGAAGACGGCGAGCTCCGTGCGGGCGGCCCGCCGGGGGGCGCCGAGGCGCCACCAGAGGGCCGCCCCGATGAGGAGGGCGACGACGACGAAGAGGATCAGGCCGGTGGTGCCGGCGGTGCCGCCGCCGGCGAGGGAGCCCAGCGCCTCGTCGATCCGGTCCCAGATCCAGTCGGTGGCCCGCTCCCACAGGCTCGGGTCGTGGCGGTGGTAGTCCGCGTTCAGCAGTTCGTCCCGCGCGGCGTCGCGGGCCGGGTCACGCGGCACGGTGACCGGGGCGCCGCCGGAAGCGAGCGCCGTGTCCCCCCAGATCGGCATGTCGGTTCAGAGCCTCGCGGTGGTCGGGTCGCCCTGGCCGTGCCAGCCGGTGCCGCCGTACTCGGGCAGGCCGGCCGCGCGGGCGAGCTCGATGTCCAGGGCCTCGCGGCGGATGCGCTGGTCGACGTAGAGCAGCACGCCGATGGAGGCGGTGAACGGGATGGTGACGGTGGAGGCGAGCACCCCGCCGATGGCGGTGCAGATCAGCGTGGCGGCCGGCATGGCGACCCCGTCGTTCATCTCCTGGCCGTTCAGCTCGTTGAAGCCCAGCACCATGCCCACGATCATGAACGGCAGGCCGATCACGCCGGCGACCATCATGGCCAGCAGCTGGCTGAGGGCGTTGATGCCGAAGATCCGCCACCAGGCGTTGCGGACCAGCCGGCGCGAGCGGGAGAGCGAGGCGATCACGCCCTGCTTCTCCAGCATCAGGGCGGGCGCGGCCAGGCTGAGCTGGATCCAGATCCAGCCGGCCGCCGGGACGCTGAGCAGGCCGACGATGAACAGCAGCCCGGTGATCGCGGGCTCCTCGGCGCCGGCCAGGGCGTAGCCGATCAGCGGGGCGAAGCCGAGCAGGAGGATGCCCAGGCCGATCAGGCCGGTGAGCAGGGTCAGGCCGAGCAGCTGGAGCAGCCGGGGCCGGGCGTCGCGCCAGGCGTCCGCGATCGTGGCCGAGCGGCCGAGGATGGCGCGGCTGACGACCATGGTCAGCAGCGCGCCGGCGATCACGCTGAGCAGCAGGGTGACCGGCAGGCTGACGGCTGCGGCGACGGTCGAGGTGAACCGGCCGGTGCTGCCGGGCAGCCAGAGCTGGGCGGCGGTGCTGGCGCCCTGCTGGACCACGGCGATGCCGAGGGAGAGGCCGAGCGTGGTCCGCCAGTGCTCGCGGATGGTGGAGACGGCGCCGTCCATGAGCTCGCCGACGCCGAGCGGGCGCAGCGGGATGATGCCGGGCTTGGGGCTCGGCGGTGTGCCCCAGCCGGGCTGCGGCCCGTACGGCTGCCCGTACGGGGGCTGGCTCGGGCCGGCCCAGCCGGGCTGGGCGGGGGGAACGACCCCGTGGGGCGGTGCCGACTGCCCGGGCACGGCGGCGGGCGCGTCGGCCGGCGGCCGGGCGTCCTCGCGGGGCGGCTCGGACGAGCTGGGCGAGGCCCAGCCCGGAGTGTCGGTCATCACTGCTCCTCGGAGGGCTACGGGGGTTTCGCGCGTGGCCGGGGCGATCTTCGCCGGGGCGCAGCGCCCATCGTGCCATGGTGGGGGGACGCGACCCAGGGGGTATCCGGCCGCCGGTGGCCCGGGGTGGGCGCGGGATCGGGGGAGGGGCGCTCCGGGAGGGGCGGGAGGCCACCGGGCGGAGGGCATTCGTCCGGAATGGCTGGATTTCGGCCTGCGCGCACTTGGCCGATCTGGAGCAAAGGGGCCGCTGTGCGACAGGTCACAATCCGGTAATGAGAAGATGGATCCATGAAGGGACGCGTCCTCGTCGTTGATGACGACTCCGCACTGGCCGAGATGCTCGGCATCGTGCTGCGGGGTGAGGGTTTTGAGCCGTTTTTCGTTGCCGACGGGGACAAGGCGCTAGCCGCGTTCCGGGAGACCAAGCCCGATCTGGTGCTGTTGGACCTGATGCTGCCCGGTCGGGACGGCATCGACGTCTGCCGTCAGATCCGGGCCGAGTCCGGCATCCCGATCGTCATGCTGACCGCGAAGACCGACACGGTCGACATCGTGGTGGGCCTGGAGTCGGGTGCCGATGACTACGTCACCAAGCCGTTCAAGCCCAAGGAGCTGGTGGCCCGGGTCCGTGCCCGGCTGCGCCGTGCCGAGGAGCCGACGCCCGAGCAGCTGACCATCGGCGATCTGGTGATCGACGTGGCCGGCCACTCGGTGAAGCGGGACGGGCGGGGCATCCCGCTGACCCCGCTGGAGTTCGACCTGCTCGTCGCGCTGGCCCGCAAGCCCTGGCAGGTGTTCACCCGTGAGGTGCTGCTGGAGCAGGTCTGGGGCTACCGGCACGCGGCGGACACCCGTCTGGTGAACGTCCACGTGCAGCGCCTGCGCTCCAAGATCGAGAAGGACCCGGAGCGCCCCGAGATCGTCGTGACCGTCCGTGGTGTCGGATACAAGGCCGGGCCCAGCTGACGTGATGTTCAAGGCTGACGAGACCCTGTCGGGTACCGCGACCGGCGGGGGCGCCGCCGTGCGGGGTGACGTGCTGAGCTCGACCGTCGAGGGGCGCCGCCGGCGCGGCCTGGCGGCGTTGTCCGCGCGCGTCGCCCGTCAGCTGCGCCGCCCGTTCAACCGGATCATCGCGCTCTACCGGCGCTCCATCCAGCTGCGCGTGGTCGCGGCGACCCTGCTGCTCTCGGTCGCCGTGGTCCTGGTGCTCGGCGTGGTCGTGGTGGCCCAGGTGCGGACCGGGCTGCTGGACACCAAGAAGGCCTCGGCGCACGACCAGGCCCACGGCGGCTTCGAGATCGAGCAGAAGAAGATCGACGAGGTCTCGGACGCCCGGGCCAAGGTCGGCGCGACCCCCGACCCGACCACCGAGGAGATCGGCACCTGGCTGCTCAAGCAGGTCGGCGACCTCGCCGCCAGCGGCCAGAACGTCTACTCGGTGATCGCCATGGTGCCCTCCAGCGGCGAGATCATCCGGCAGGAGAACACCGGGCTCGGGCCGCGCTACTCCGGCGACATCCTGCCGAGCAGCATCCCGAAGTCGCTGACCCAGAAGGTCTCGGCGGAGCCGGGGGCGGTCTTCGAGCAGCCCACCGTGATCCACCGCTCCGACGACAGCGGCGACGGTGCCAAGGACGAGCCGGGCCTGGCCATCGGCAAGCAGTTCCACGGGCCGGACGGCGACGAGTACCAGCTCTACTACGTCTTCTCCTTCGGGCAGGAGACCAACACCCTCGGCCTGGTCACCGGCACCCTGGCCACGGCCGGCGTGTTCGTGGTCATCCTGCTGGTCGGCATCGCCTGGCTGGTGGTGCGCCAGGTGGTCACCCCGGTGCGGATGGCCGCCGGGATCTCCGAACGGCTGGCCGACGGCCACCTGGAGGAGCGGATGAAGGTCACCGGCACGGACGACATCGCCCGCCTCGGCGAGTCGTTCAACCGGATGGCCAACGCGCTCCAGGCGCAGATCCGCCAGCTGGAGGAGCTGTCCCGGGTGCAGCGGCGCTTCGTCTCGGACGTCTCGCACGAGCTGCGCACCCCGCTGACCACCGTGCGGATGGCCGCCGACCTGATCTACGACAGCCGTGAGGACCTGGACCCGATGGCGGCCCGCTCCGCCGAGCTGCTCCAGGGCCAGCTGGACCGCTTCGAGTCGCTGCTCGCCGACCTGCTGGAGATCAGCCGCTTCGACGCCGGCGCCGCGATCCTGGACGCCGAGCCGGTCGACCTGCGCGACATCGTGGCCCGGGTGGTGGAGGCCGCCGACCCGCTGGCGCAGGCCAAGGGCAGTGCCGTGGTGATCCGCGGCGACGGCGAGCCGGTGGTGGCGGAGGTCGACTCCCGCCGCATCGAGCGCATCCTGCGCAACCTCGTGGTCAACGCGCTGGAGCACGGCGAGGGCCGGGACGTCGTGGTGCGGATGGGTTCCGCCGACGGCGCCGTCGCGGTCGGCGTCCGCGACTACGGCATCGGGCTCAAGCCGGGCGAGGCATCCCGGGTGTTCCACCGCTTCTGGCGGGCCGACCCGTCCCGGGTACGGACCACCGGCGGCACCGGCCTCGGCCTGTCCATCGCGGTCGAGGACGCCCACCTGCACGGGGGCTGGCTCCAGGCCTGGGGCGAGCCCGGCGGCGGCTCGCACTTCCGGCTCACCCTGCCGCGCACCCGCGGCGGGGAGATCAACCGGGCGCCGTTCCGGCTGGAGCCGGAGGACTCCCGCAACAACCGCGGCCTCGGTTCCTCCGGTACGCCGTACCGGCGGGCGATCCGGCCGGCCGGCGCGACCGCGCTGACCGTGACCGAGGAGACCGCGGTGCCGGAGACGCCGGAGACCACCCCGATGGGCTTCGGCAGCGGGCTGGGCGGCGTGCTCGGCATCGGCCCGGGTCTGGGACGCATGCCGGAGGGCCCGCGGTCGGACCCCTCGGACGTGCGGACGGCGGGCGCCGGGTACGGTGCCACCGGAGCCCAGGTGGTGGTCGACACGACGCCGGGGTGGCCCTCGGTGGCCCAACGGACGGCGGAGCCGGACGGGACGGGCGCGGAAGGCACGGGCGGTACGGACACGGAGGGGTCGCAGCGTGCGAAGGACGACAAGGGCTAGGACGCGGGGCATCGCCGGCACGGCCGGCGCCGCGGCCGTCGTGCTGCTCGCCGGCTGCGCCGGGATGCCGGACTCCGGCCCGGTCGCCAAGGTCGAGCTGTCCCAGGGGACGGCCGACAAGAACCTGCAGGTCCGGGTGTTCCCGCAGGAGCCCGCCAAGGGGGCGGGCCCGCGGGACCTCCTGGCCGGGTTCCTGGACGCCTCGACGGCGGACGAGGGCGCCGGCACCGCGCGCAAGTACCTGACCGACGCCGCCGCCAAGACGTGGAACCCCGACAAGGGCATCGTGGTGCTCTCCTCGCCCCTCACCGCGCAGGGCGGCCTGAGCCTCACCGAGGCCGACACCGCGGTCCGGATCCCGGTGTCCGGCAACGCGCTGGCCGAGGTGGACGCCAAGCACTCGTACCGCATCGAGCAGGGCACCCGGCGGGAGTTCGCCTTCGACTTCGTGCGGGAGAAGTCCGGGGAGTGGCGGATCGACCGGCTGCCGGACGGTCTGATCATCAACGAGACCAACTTCCGCAACAGCTACCGCCAGGTCGACCGCTTCTTCTACGCGGCCGTCGATTCCTCGCTGGTGCGCTCGCCGGACGTGCTGGTCGCCGACCCGATCTACCTGCGGCGGCGAATAGACCCGCTGACCGCCGCGGCCAAGGCCCTGGTGGCCGGCCCGTCGGACTGGCTGGCGCCCGCCGTCAGCACGGCCTTCACCGACACCAGGGTGACCCGGGTCACCCTGGACGAGGGCCGCACCGCGGAGGTCACCATCGCCGGCACCGACCTCGGTGGACGCTCCGAACTCTGCCGCCGGATGGCCTTCCAGCTCTTCCACACCCTCAGTGACCAGGGCAAGGGGCAGATCGACCGGCTCCGGCTCAAGGGCCCGAACAACGACTGCCAGGTCACCAAGACCGACGCCCGCTCGGTCGGCCCCGGCAGCCTGGCCGGCGAGTCCGCCTCGCTCCAGTACTACCAGCGGGCCGAGAGCGGCCAGCTGTTGCAGGTCCGCGGCGACGGCGAGGGCACCACCGTCCCCGGCGTGCTCGGCAAGCCGCTGGCCGACCGGCAGCACGCGGTGGGCCAGATCGCGCTGCGCCGGGACGGCCGGCAGGCCGCGGTGATCGGCTACGACGGCAACCGGCTGTACTCGGTCGGCGTGAGCGAGGGCGAGGCGCAGCTCGGCGACGCGGTGGTGAGCTCGGCGTCCCGTCCCGGCGAGAAGCCCGAGGAGGGACTGGCCTCGCCCAGCTGGGACGGCCGGGACAACCTCTGGGTGGTGGACCGCGACCCGCAGGACCCGCGGGTGCTGATGGTGCGCGGCCGTAAGGCGATCACCGTCCCGGTCGAGGGGCTGGACAAACGCCGGGTGCAGAGCCTGAAGGTCTCCTCGGACGGCACCCGGATCGCCCTGGTGCTCAAGGCACCGAACGGGGCCCAGACGCTCTGGGTCGGCCTGGTGCTGCACGGCGGCGGCACGGAGGCGCCGTCGGCGCAGATCGTCAAGCTGCGCGAGGTCGCGCCGCAGCTGACCGAGGTGTCCTCGGTCTCCTGGGCGGACAGCGACCAGCTGCTGGTGCTCGGCAAGGAGAAGGACCGGCTGGAGCAACTGCACTACATCAGCACCGACGGCTCGCGCACCAGCGACGGCCCGCTCCTGGGCGGTGAGGGGATGGCCGCGGTGTCGGCCTCCGAGTTCCGCGAGGACTCGTCGAGCGTCCCGCCGGTGCTCGCGGTGAAGGCCGACGGCAAGCTCTACCGGCTGACCAACAACCAGTGGCGCGAGATCGGCGTGGCCCGGGCGACCTCGTTCAGCTACCCGGGCTGACCGGCCGGGCTGCCCGGGCCGTCGGCCGCCGTTCGCCGGCCGGGCCTCAGCCGTGGGCCTGCCCCTGCCCCGGCCCTGGCCCGGCCTTCGCCGGGCCGGAGCGCAGCACGGGCGCGGCCACGGCGGCGCCGGCCGACGGCGGGGAACCGGCCTCGGCCAGCGCCCGGGCGGCCTCGGCGAGACTGGCCCCGGTGGTCACCAGGTCGTCGACCGGCACCGCCTGACGGCCCGCCAGCCGCTGCCGGGCCCGTGGCGGCACGGCCAGCGCGTGGTGCAGGTTGCGGGCGCGCTCGGCGGCCCGCAGCCCGGACTGGTCGGCGACCGGGCGGGTGTGCCGCAGCAGCGGAGCGGCCCGGGCGTCCAGGCCCTGCCGGCGCAGCGCGCGGGCGGCCGCGCCGGCCAGCCGGGCCGTCGGGTCGTGGCCGCGGGCCCGTACGGCGGAACGCGCGGAGGGCACCGGGACCAGCAGCAGGGGCGCGTACCCGGCGCGCGGCCCCAGGGAGGAGCGCACGGCCCGAGCGAGCGCCTCACCGAGCGGGGCGGCCAGTCGTAACGCGCCGCGTTCCTTGTGGGCGAGCAGCAGCCCCCGGACCGGGTCGGCGTAACGGGCGGCGGCGTGCACCCAGGGCAGCGCGGTGGGGACGGGCGGGGCCTGCTCCAGCTCCTCCAGGCAGGCCGGACAGAGCTGGGAACGGCCGGTCCGGCAGCCGGCGCAGGGGGCGGGAAGCAGCAGGTCGAGCAGGGCGGGCAGCGGGCCCGGGGTGGCCGGCACGGCGCCTCCCGAGGTGGGTGGGCACGGAGAGTGAGCCAAAGGATGCGCCGTACGGGGGGTGTTGTCCAGGTATTTACCCGTGTTTCACTCTGAGGAGGGGTAGACAGGGTGCAGCAGCTGAACAGCCAGCTCCACTGGGCCCGGTCGTCCCCGGTTCCCCCGCTGGGGAGGCGAAAATCCCGTGTGAGGTGTTCCATGAGGCTCCAGGGGGTTTCAACCGTCTCTGGTGGGGAGGAAGTGAGATGAGGGCCAGTCGTTCCGCCGTTCGCGGCGGGGCGGGGGGCCGGCAGTGGATTGGCTGGTCCGGCTGGGTCTCAGCCCGATCCGGTAGCACCCGGATCGGCGTCAGCACGAGGGATCGGAGTTCTGCGTGGACATCGTCGTCAAGGGCCGCAAGACCGAGGTGCCCAAGAGGTTCCGCGAGCACGTGGCCGAGAAGCTGGAGAAGGTCCAGAAGTTCGACGGCAAGGTGATCAGCCTCGACGTCGAGGTGTCCAAGGAGCACAACCCGCGGCAGGCCGACCGGTCCGAGCGGGTGGAGATCACTCTCCGTACCCGAGGTCCGGTGATCCGGGCCGAGGCCGCGGCCGGCGACCCGTACGCGGCGCTCGACCTGGCTTCGGCGAAGCTCGACGCGCAGCTGCGCAAGTCCGCAGACCGGCGCCGGGTGCACAAGGGCGGCACGAACCGCACCCCGATCAGCGTCGCCGAGGCGACCGCGGCCCTGGCCGCGCTGCCCGAGACGACGCCGTCCGAGAGCGGCACGAACGGGGCCGTCCGCAAGACCATGATGGGATCCCTGGAAGTGGAGGGCGAAGGCCCGCTGGTGGTCCGGGAGAAGACGCACCCGGCCGCCCCCATGGCGCTGGACCAGGCACTCTACGAGATGGAGCTGGTCGGCCACGACTTCTACCTCTTCGTGGAGAAGGACAGCGGCCTGCCGAGCGTCGTCTACCGCCGGCACGGTTACCACTACGGTGTCATCCACCTGAAGGCCGACGGCTCGGCCGTGAACGGCGAGGGTGGCGGCGCCGGCGGCGCGATCGGTGGGTCCGACGACGAGGACTGACCGTCCGAGCAGTGTGGGAGTGGTGGCCCCGGCGGCAGTCGTCGCCGGGGCCACCGGCGTTCCCGGGGGTTGACGGGACGTGAGATCACCCGATGCTGATTGTCCGGCGCCGGAGGGTGACCGTCCGGGGCGCGGGCCGTGGAATGATTGGCGCGAAGACGACCGGCGACGGGGAGGGGCGGATGGGGGATCGTTTCGGGCTGGGGCCCGCTGCTGGGCCGGTCGCGGGGGTGTCGTCGGGCCGCGGGGAGGAGCCCGACTACGCGCCGCGCCGGGGAGAGCCGATCCGGGTGCTGGTGGTGGACGACCACGCGCTGTTCCGCCGGGGCCTGGAGATCGTGCTGGCCGAGGAGGAGGACATCAAGGTCATCGGCGAGGCCGGGGACGGCGCCGAGGCCGTGCTCAAGGCCGCCGACCTGCTGCCGGACATCATCCTGATGGACGTGCGGATGCCGCGCCGCAGCGGGATCGAGGCCTGCACCGCGATCAAGGACGTGGTGCCCAGCGCCAAGATCATCATGCTGACGATAAGCGACGAGGAGGCCGACCTCTACGAGGCGATCAAGGCCGGCGCCACCGGCTACCTGCTCAAGGAGATCTCCACCGACGAGGTCGCCACCGCGATCCGGGCGGTCGCCGACGGGCAGTCCCAGATCAGCCCCTCGATGGCCTCCAAGCTGCTCACCGAGTTCAAGTCGATGATCCAGCGGCGCTCGGACGACCGCGACCTCGTCCCGGCGCCCCGGCTCACCGACCGGGAGCTGGAGGTGCTCAAGCTGGTGGCCACCGGGATGAACAACCGGGAGATCGCCAAGGAGCTGTTCATCAGCGAGAACACCGTGAAGAACCACGTCCGCAACATCCTGGAGAAGCTGCAGCTGCACTCCCGGATGGAGGCCGTGGTCTACGCGATGCGGGAGAAGATCCTCGAAATAGGGTGACGCCCCGGCGTCCGGCACCCGGGCCCCGGCCCGGGTGCCGCCGGGCGGTGCCGGGTGCCGCCGCGCGGCGTCAGGCGTCGAGCAGCCGCTCCAGCGCCGGGCGCAGCGCCTCGTCGTGCAGCGCCTCCACCCGGACGGCGTCGCAGCCCACCCATGAGGCGGCCTCGCGCAGCGCGGTGGCGAGGGCCTCGACGTGCCGCGGGGAGTCCAGCGAGACCTGACGGGCCACCAGGGTCTGCCCCTCGCGGGCCGGGTCGACCCGGCCGACCAGCCGCCCGCCGGTGAGCAGCGGCATCGCGAAGTAGCCGTGCACCCGCTTGTGCTTGGGCGTGTAGGCCTCCAGGCGGTGCGTCATGGCGAAGATCCGCTCGGTGCGCGGGCGGTCCCAGATCAGCGAGTCGAACGGGGAGAGCAGCGTGGTGCGGTGGCGTCCGCGCGGCGCCTCGGCGAGCGCGGACGGGTCGGCCCAGGCCGGCGCGGGGCCGCCGTCCGGCCCCCAGCCGGCGACCTCGACCGGGACCAGGCCGGAGCCGGGCAGCGCCGCGTCCACCTGCTCGGCCCTGAGCCGGTGGTAGTCCATCAGATCGGCCCGGGTGGCCACCCCGAGTGCGGCGCCGGCCTGGCCGAGCAGCGTCCGCAGGCATTCGCCGTCGTCCGGCTCCCGGTCCAACAGCTCGGCGGGGACGGCCTGTTCGGCGAGTGAGTAGACGCGCTTCCAGCTCCGGCGGTCGGCGCAGACCACGTCCCCGAAGGCGAGGGCCCGCTCGACCGCGATCTTGGTGTCGGACCAGTCCCACCAGTCGGCGGTCTTCTTGGCGCCGCCCAGCTCGGTGGAGGTCAACGGGCCCTCGGCGCGCAGCTTCTCCAGCACGCCGCGGTAGGTGGCCTCGTCCACCTGCTTGCCCCAGACGTGGGCGCGCTCGCGGTAGTGCCGGCGGCGGAAGGCGAACAGCGGCCACTCCTCGACGGGCAGCACGCAGGCCGCGTGCGACCAGTACTCGAAGCCGCCGCCGTGCCCCCAGTACGCGGACTCCACGGCCGTGCGCCCGATCGCGCCGAGCCGGGCGTAGGGCACGAGTTCGTGCGAGCGGGCCAGCACCGAGATGGTGTCGAGCTGGACGGCTCCCAGGTGCCGCAGCACCCCGCGCACCCCGGCCCGGCGGTCGGGCGCGCCGAGCAACCCCTGGGCGCGCAGGGCGATCCGGCGGGCGTCGTCGGCGCCGAGCCGGGTCACGGGGGCCGGCTGGGCGGGAGTCGTCACGGTCATGCCGGCGAGCCTAGACGGGGGCACCGACAAGCGGGGCCCGCTCGCCCGAACCCCGTCCGCGCGGAGGGGGTTCGGGCCGGGGCCACGGTCGGTCGGCGGCCGGGGCCACGGTCGATCGGGGCCGGGGTCCGGTCCGTACGGGCCGGGGTTCAGTCCAGGTCGCCGGGCAGCAGGGAGGCGAGCCAGGAGTCGCGGAAGGTGCCGCGCTGGTCGGCGAACGCCCGCAGGGTGCCCTCGAAGCGGAAGCCGACCTTGTCGGCGACCGCGCGGGAACCCTCGTTGCCGACGTAGGCGAACCACTCCAGGCGGCGCACCCCGGCCTCGGTGAGCGCCCAGCGGGAGACCGCGCGGGCGGCCTCGACGGTGTAACCGCGGCCCCGGTGCTCCTTGACGGCCCAGTAGCCGAGCTCGGCGACGCCCCGGCGGTTGCCGCCGACGAGCGTGATCCCCTGGGCGCCGACCAGCGCGCCCGTCCCGCGCTCGAAGACGCACCAGGTGAAGTGGGTGCCCTCCCGCCAGCCCGGGGCGGAGACGTCGTTCACGAAGCCGACCGCGTCCTCGCGGGCGTAGGGGGACGGGACCACCGTCCAGCGCTGGATGTCCTCGTCCTGGCAGGCCGCGAAGACCGCGTCGACATCGGCGGCCGCCGGGGCGCGCAGGATCAGGCGCTCGGTGGTCAGGACGACGGGTTCGGTGATCAGCTCTGTCATGCCCCGGATTATCCCGGGCGGGGCTCGTGCGGGTCATCCGGTTAATCGACCGCGCCCGGTGGGCGATTGGCCGGTTTGCTCCGTTAAGCGGAGGATTTCTGTCATGTGCTCGCAGGGGTGACACGGGAATACCGTGCTGACGCACCTCCCGGGGTGTTGGACTCCTCGCATACGATGGCTCGTGCGGCGGGGTGGACCCGTCGTGCAGTCGTCCAGTGCCAATGTAGGCAAGGAGCCCGCTCACGTGTCCGTCTTCGACAAGATCCTGCGCGCCGGCGAAGGCAAGATCCTTCGCAAGCTGCAGCGGATTGCTGCCCAGGTCAACTCCATCGAAGAGGACTTCGTCAACCTCACCGACGCCGAGCTGCGGGCGCTGACCGACGAGTACAGGACCCGGCTCGACGACGGCGAGACCCTGGACGACATCCTCCCCGAGGCGTTCGCCACCGTCCGCGAGGCCGCCAAGCGCGTGCTCGGCCAGCGGCACTACGACGTCCAGATCATGGGCGGCGCCGCCCTGCACCTCGGCTACGTGGCCGAGATGCGCACCGGTGAGGGCAAGACCCTGGTCGGCACCCTGCCCACGTACCTCAACGCGCTGACCGGCAAGGGCGTTCACCTGATCACCGTCAACGACTACCTCGCCGAGCGCGACTCGGAGTGGATGGGCCGGGTGCACCGCTTCCTGGGCCTCGAAGTCGGCGTGATCCTCTCCAACATGACGCCCGCCGAGCGCAAGCGCCAGTACGGGATGGACATCACGTACGGCACCAACAACGAGTTCGGCTTCGACTACCTGCGCGACAACATGGCCTGGTCGAAGGACGAACTCGTCCAGCGCGGCCACAACTTCGCGGTCGTCGACGAGGTCGACTCGATCCTCATCGACGAGGCCCGCACCCCGCTGATCATCTCCGGCCCGGCCGACCAGGCGACCAAGTGGTACGCCGACTTCGCCAAGCTGGTGCAGCGCCTGAAGATCGACCGCGACTACGAGGTCGACGAGAAGAAGCGCACCGTCGGCGTGCTGGAGGAGGGCGTCTCCCGGGTCGAGGACTACCTGGGCATCGACAACCTCTACGAGTCGGTGAACACCCCGCTGGTCGGCTTCCTCAACAACGCCATCAAGGCGAAGGAGCTGTACAAGGCGGACAAGGACTACGTCGTGATGAACGGCGAGGTCATGATCGTCGACGAGCACACCGGCCGCATCCTGGCCGGCCGCCGCTACAACGAGGGCATGCACCAGGCGATCGAGGCCAAGGAGGGGGTGGAGGTCCAGAACGAGAACCAGACGCTGGCCACCATCACCCTGCAGAACTTCTTCCGCCTGTACGACAAGCTCTCGGGCATGACCGGTACCGGCACCACCGAGGCCGCCGAGTTCCACCAGATCTACAAGCTCGGCGTGGTGCCGATCCCCACCAACAAGACGCCGCTGCGCATCGACCAGCCCGACCTGATCTACAAGTCGGAGCCGGCCAAGTTCGCCGCCGTGGTCGAGGACATCGCCGAGAAGCACGAGAAGGGCCAGCCGGTGCTGGTCGGCACCGTGTCGGTCGAGAAGTCCGAGTACCTGTCGCAGGAGCTGCGCAAGCGCGGCATCCCGCACGAGGTGCTGAACGCCAAGCACCACGAGCGCGAGGCGCAGATCGTCGCGCAGGCCGGCCGCAAGGGCGCCGTCACCGTCGCCACCAACATGGCCGGCCGTGGCACCGACATCATGCTCGGCGGCAACGCCGACCACCTCGCGGCGGCCGAGCTGGCCCAGCGCGGGCTGTCCCCGGTGGACACCCCGGAGCAGTACGAGGCGGCGTTCCCGGACGCCCTGGAGAAGGCCAAGGCCTCGGTCAAGGCCGAGCAGGACGAGGTCAAGGAGGCCGGCGGCCTCTACGTCCTCGGCACCGAGCGCCACGAGTCGCGCCGGATCGACAACCAGCTGCGCGGCCGCTCCGGCCGCCAGGGCGACCCGGGCGAGTCCCGCTTCTACCTCTCGCTCGGCGACGACCTGATGCGCCTGTTCAAGGCCGGCATGGTCGAGCGCGTGCTCTCGATGGCCAACGTGCCCGAGGACGTGCCGATCGAGTCGAAGATGGTCACCCGGGCCATCGCCTCCGCGCAGACCCAGGTCGAGCAGCAGAACTTCGAGATCCGCAAGAACGTCCTCAAGTACGACGAGGTGCTCAACCGGCAGCGCGAGGTCATCTACGGCGAGCGCCGCCGCGTGCTGGAGGGCGAGGACCTGCAGGAGCAGGTCGGCCACTTCATGGACGACACCGTCGAGGCGTACGTCCGGGCCGCGACCGGCGAGGGCTTCGAGGACGACTGGGACCTCGACAAGCTGTGGTCGGCGCTCAAGCAGCTCTACCCGGTGACCCTCGACCTGGAGGAGCTGGAGGAGGAGGCCGGCGGCCCGGCCGGGCTGACCCCCGAGTTCCTCACCAAGACCGTCCAGGAGGACATCCAGGCGCAGTACGGCGCCCGCGAGGACCAGCTCGGCGCGGAGATCATGCGTGAGCTGGAGCGCCGGGTCGTGCTCTCGGTGCTGGACCGCCGCTGGCGCGAGCACTTGTACGAGATGGACTACCTCCAGGAGGGCATCGGCCTGCGGGCCATGGCGCAGCGCGACCCGCTGGTCGAGTACCAGCGCGAGGGCTTCGACATGTTCACCGCGATGATGGAGGGCATCAAGGAGGAGTCCATCGGCTACCTGTTCAACCTGGAGGTCCAGGTCGAGCAGCAGGTCGAGGAGGTGCCGGTCGACGCCGAGGTCGTCCTGGAGAAGGAGAGCGCCCGCCCGGAGATCAAGGCCAAGGGCCTGGAGGCCCCGAAGCCGCAGCGCCTGCACTACACGGCCCCCTCGGAGGAGGTCGGCGGCGGCGTGGTCGAGGGCGACTTCGAGGACACCGCGGTGGAGGACGAGGGCGACGGGCTGACCCGGGCCGAGCGCCGCAAGGCCGCCAAGTCGGGCCGGGGCCGGCGCCGCATCGGGCGGGTCGTAGGCGCCCTCGGCGCCGAAGAACTCGGCCGCCGCCGCGTTCCACTGGGACTCCTCGGCCGCCCGGTGGGCCCGCGCCA
>NZ_JBSGFD010000168.1:0-18776 GCF_053603215.1 Kitasatospora sp. NPDC004240
CCTTGATCCGGCGCTCGGGGGTGAGCCGCTGGAGCTCGGCCTCCAGCCCGGCGAGCACGTCCGGGTCCAGGACCGCACCCCGGCGTCACGGCTCCTGGGGAAGGATCAGCCAGAGCGCCAGGTAGATCAGGAACTGGGGGCCGGGCAGCAGGCAGGACGCCAGGAAGATCAGCCGGACCGTCCACGGGGTCAGCCCGAAGCGCTGGGCGATCCCGGCGCAGACACCGGCGATGACGCGGTTGTGGCGGGGGCGGGCGAGGCGGCTCATGTCGTACTCCGTTGCTGTCGGCGCCCCGATTCCTTCTCCCGGTCTCTCCGGTGGGCGTACCTCCATACTCCGCCCGGCCCACCGCGAATCCCTCAGCCCCGAAGGCGATCCCGACCCTCGCAAAGTCCCCGGCCCGGAGTACCCCCGTCTCGGGGTTCCCCTCGGGGTAACCCCGAATTCCCGCCGCTCCGGGAACCGTTCGCGGGCCCACCGGATGAGGCGGGCGGGGCGTGAGATGTGGGTGTGGCCGGTGTGGCGACGAATCATCGTTCGTGTGACATGAATTGGACGAAACCGATGGTGTGAATGCTCCGTCTACCTAGAATCCGAGGCGACGCATTCGTCTCCGGGGGGAGGCCGCATTGGCGGACATCAAGGTCGTCGCAAGGGAATTGAGGGCATCGGCCGGATTGGCCCACGCACTCGCCGAAGGACTGGACGAGCCGGTGAAGGCGGCACTGACCGCCGCCACCACGGCAGCGGGTCAGCTGACCGGCTGGTCGGTGGCCGCAGGGGTGGAACGGCTCGGCACCGGCTGGGCCGGACCGCTCGGTGGGATCCGCACCCGGCTCGCCGACACCGGCACCAAGCTGGAGACCAACGCCGCCGGCCACGAACGCAACGAGCACAACGTCGCCGGCGCCTGGCGGGAGGGCGTCCAGTGAGCGGCCAGTACGCACTGCTCCTGCGCTTCGACCCGCATGGGCTGCGGGACGCCGCGAAGGCCTGGAAGGCCCTCGCCCACGCCGTCGACTCCGCCGCCACCCGCCACCGCTCCCAGGTGAACGGGCCGCTGCGCCAGAACTGGCAGGGCGGTGACGCCCGCGCCGCGTTCGGCTACATGGAACGCAGCGAGCAGCAGCTCGACGTCGTCCGGGTCGAGGCCGAGGCGGCCGCCCTGGCCCTCACCACGGTCGCCGACCGCATGGACCAGGCGCGCACCAACCTGACCAACGCCGTCCACCGCGCCCAGGACGCCGGACTGACCGTGTCCCCCGAGGGCGTGGTCTCCCTCCCCGCACCCGGCCCCGGCGAACACAACGACCCGGAGGCCCAGGCCGCCCGCGGCACCCTGGCGAGGAGCGTCAGCGGCTACCAGGAGCGGATCAACGCGGCCCTCAAGGCCGCCCAGGAGGCCAGCGACCAGGGAGCCAAGGCGCTCGGCCGGCTGGACGCCGACATCCTCGACGCCAAACGCGGCAACGGCGCCGTCGCGGAGACCCGCCTGGACGCCGCCGAGGTGATGAAGGACCTCGGTCTCGTCGACCCCAACATCCCGGACGGCAAGGACCCCAAGCGGACCGCCGAGTGGTGGAAGGGCCTCACCCCGGAACAGCAGAGCGCCTACCTGGCCCTCCGCCCGGCGGACATCGGCCGCCTCGACGGCCTGCCCTCCCCGATCCGCGACAAGGCCAACCGCCTGGTGCTCGACCAGAAACTCGACGACCTCCAGGCCAAGACCCCCGCCGAGGCCGGCCTCGACCCCGAGACCTACCAGAAGCGCCGGGCCGCCCTGGAGACCATCAAGGACAAGCTGGACGAACGCGACGGCCTCGACGAGACGAAGCGCACGTACCTCCTCCTGATCGACCCGGAGGCGTACGACTCCGACGGCAAGGCGATCGTCGCCACCGGCAACCCGGACACGGCCCGCCACACCACCGTGTTCGTTCCGGGGACCAACACCGAACTCGCCGGGGTGCCCGGCCAGATCGACCGGATCCGCCAACTGCAGTTCGAAGCGGAGAAAGTGGCGAAGAGCGGCGAGAGCGTCTCGGTGATCTCCTACCTGGGCTACGACGCGCCGGAGAGCATCCCGGAAGCCGTGAATCCCATGCGAGGGAAGGACGGGGCGGCTGACCTTCGGACGTTCTCCACCGGTCTGCGGGCCTCCCACGGTGAGCCCAACACACATCTGACCGTAATCGGGCACAGTTACGGCAGCTACGCCGTGGGTGTGGCGGCCAAGGACGAGGGGGGTCTGGGCGCCGACGACATCATCGCGCTCGGGAGTCCCGGGATGGGTGTTCCCAACGCGGCGGCACTCAACATCGACCCCAACCGGGTATGGGTCAGTGCGGCGGACGACGATCCCATCCGGGTGTGGGGCGGGCAGAACCTTGGCGCTGCCCCACACATCATGGGATTCGGCGGCCATAACCTGAAGACCGACACCGAAGGACACGGGGGTTACTGGGATGACCGAAGTACCTCCTTGGTGAACCAGGCGAAGATTATGGTCGGGCAGCCGCCGAAGACCACAGCCAAAGAGCTTCCGATCGTCGGCAACATCCCTGACTTCTTCTGACCGGGGGCCAGGAAAGGATCCGTCGATGATTTCCCATCGCACCCGTCTGCGATTTCGTGGCCGTGTGAGTCGAACGCCAGCGGTGCTGCTGCTGGCCCTTTCGCTTGGAGCGTGCATGTCCGCAACACCCAGTTCGTCCTCCCCCTCTCCGTCCCGACCAGGCAAGGACGACCCACTACCGGTGAAGTCCCGTGCGGAGACCAAGGCGTGGGCCGAGCAATTCGTTGCGCACCTGGTCCAGGTCGCCGGGGTGCGAATCAACGACGAGCGTGTGATGGCGGAGTTCTTCCCCTGTGTGGGGCGCAACGGTGAAGCCGCGCCCGACGACCGGTACCTGTACAAATACGCGGTCCACGCCGATGTGCCGAACGCCCAGCATCCCGACGCGGTCCGTCGGGTTCGGGACACCTTGAAGAACGAGGGGCTGACCATCGTCGAGTACCGCGAGACACCGGACGGTGCGCCGAACAGCCTCGTTCAGGCGCAGCATCCGGAGAGTCGTTACGTCGCGGAGGCCACCAGCACCGCCGGAGACGGGCGCATGGCGTTCAGCATCAGCACCCCTTGCCTGAAGCCCCCGCCGGGTGATTCCCCTTGACCGGGCGGGGGCGCAGTACCTCGGTATCGGTGGCCCTTCTGCTGATTGCGGCGCTGGGGGCGTGTACGTCCTCGGGTGGGTCGCCGTCGAGTGCGGCGTCCACGTCCACGCCGGGGAAGGACGACCCGCTGCCGATCAGGTCCAAGGCCGACAGTGAGGCATGGGCGCGGCAGACGGCGGAGCGTGTGGCGCAGAACTCGGGGGTCGTCCTCGATCCGGCGAGTGCCCGGCCACGCTTCAGTCCTTGCTATGGGAAGAATGGGGGGTCGGCGAGTGATGGCCGGTACTTCCTGATGTACAACGTCGTGGGAGCCGCGTCCTTGTCGCAGCATGGTGAGGCGGTGCGAAAGGCGCGTGACTTGTTGAAGGCTGAGGGGCTGCATATCGACGGCTATCGGGAGACGTATGGGGACCACGTCGATGCCCTCGTCGATGCGACGCATCCGGAGAGAAAGTACTTCGTGAGCCTCCAGTCGTCCACCGGCCGTGACATCATGTCGCTCAGTGTTTACACGCCGTGCCTGATTCCGCCGCTCGGCGACCGCCAATGACTACCCAGCCAATGGCGGGCCGGCGAAGTCGATCAGCCCTGGGTGTAGTTCTGCTGGTCGCGGCGCTGGGGGCGTGTACGTCCTCGGGTGGGTCGCCGTTGAGTGCGGCGTCCGCGTCCACGCCTGGGAAGGACGATCCGCTGCCGATCAGGTCCAAGGCCGACAGTGAGGCCTTGGCGCAGCAGATGGCCGAGCGTGTGGCCCAGAGCGCAGGGGTTGTTCTCGATCTCACGACTGCCAGGCCGCTCTTCACTCCGTGTACGGGGAAGCGTGGGGAGACGGCGAGCGACGGCCGGTACATCCTGATGTATTCCGTCGAGGCGATCGTCCCTCTGGCCCGCCATGGTGAGGCGGTACGAAAGGCACGTGATCTGTTGAAGGCCGAGGGGCTGCGGATCGTCGGTTACCGGGAGACCCATGGGGACCGCGTCGATGCCCTCGTCGATGCGACGCATCCGGTGAGCCAGGAGTTTGTGAGTCTTGAGTCGTCGGTCGGCCATGACTTGATGTCGCTCAGTGTTTACACGCCGTGCCTGATTCCGCCGCTCGGCGACCGCTGGTGATCACCGGCGCGGCCGGGGTTCAGAGGGCATCGAGGAGGGTTTCGATGCGGGCGGCGAGTACGGGGTCGGTCGGGCGGGGGAGGCGGATGGAGATCTCGTTGCCGCCGGTGGCCTGGGCGATGGTGAGGTCGAGGACGGTGGAGGGGCCGACCAAGGCGTATGTGTACCAGCGATCGGGGTCTTCGTCGGTGGATTCGAGGCCGAGGGTGATGGCCTCCCAGTCGGTCTCGCCGAGACCGTCGTAGCCGATGTAGAGGCTGAGGAGCCCGACGAACATCTGTAGGTTGTCGCGGTAGATCCAGTCCCCGATCTCCTCCGGGCCTCGCTGCCCGCCGCTGTCGCCGCCGCGCAGCGAGGTGCTGACGGAGTGGCGGTCGTCGAACAGGGTGAGCCGGCGGTGGGCCCAGGAGTCGAGCCGTTCGGCGGCGCAGTCCGGGTCGTAGGCGGCCTGGTGGAGGACGGTGGTGCGCTGTCCGCGCGCGTTGGTGCCGTATGGCATGGCCAGGTGCTGGTGCCAGAGGGCGACATCAGGTTCGAAGCGTGCGGCGACGGTGTGCGGTGCGAGGCCGAGGTACTGGGCGATGTCCTCCCAGCTGGCGCCGGTCTCCCGTTCGTAGACCACGGCCGCGACGAGGAGCTGGTCGGCGAGGGTGACCAGCGCCGCGGTCTCCGAGGCGCGGCCACCGGACCCGGTGAACTCGTCGTACCGGGTGGGGACGAGCTCAGCGGCGGTGTCGGAGAGCGCGGCGGCCCGGGAGGAGAGGACGAGCCGGGCGAGCGACCGGCGGGTGTAGGCGGCGCGGGCCGCGTCGTACGGGGTGGCATCGGTCACGGGGAGAGGGTGGCACGGGTGGAGCGTCGGGCGCGGGGATTTTTTGCGGTGGCAAGTGTGCAATGGCTGCGCGGTGCCCGGGCGGTGGTACGTGAGAAGTCGGACTCGCCGACTTCCTACGTCGTGGGGCGGAGGCGTACGGGGTTGAGGCGGGCCGGGCTGTGGTCGGAGTTGCGGCCGGCGCCCTCGTCGTAGGCGATCCGCTGGACGGCCAGGAGGAGCCGGTAGAAGGAGTGCGCGGCGGTGGACTCGTCGGCCTCGTAGCCGAGTTGGTGGATGAACGAGGCGAACTGGGGCGCGTCGAAGTCGTCCGGCTCGGCGGGAGACCGGGCGCCGAGGTGGTGGCGTTCGGCGTGGGCGGCGAACGCGGTGGCGACGGCGTAACGGGTGGCGGCCAGGGCGTTGGCAAGGAGGGCGTCGAGGGGCGGTTCGGGCATGGTGGCGCGGGCCCTTCGGGGGTTGCGTCGGTCAGGAGATGTGGTCGTCGTCGGACTCGGGCCGACGGGGAGAGCGCAGGGCGGTGAGGACGCCGAGGGCGACGGTCGCGGTCGCCAGGGCGAGGAGGAGCCCGAAGGCGGCGGTGATCAGGAAGTCGGTGGTGCCGTCCGTGGACGCGGTCAGGGGGTGCACGGGTGGTCCTCCGCGCGGTCGAGGAGGAGGGTGTGGAGGTTGAGGAGGGTGCTGGTCGGGACGTTGCCGAGGTTGACGAGCACGCGGCCGGCGAGGTTGATGTCGGTGCCGGTGGAGGGGAAGAGGAGTCCGAACTCTGCGCCGAGGGTGAGGACTTCGGCGAGGACGGTGGCGATCTGGGCTTCGGTGCAGGCGGCCACGTCCGGGTCGGCGGGCTTGAGCGGGTGTCGGTGTCGGTGTCGCTGGTGGTCGGGGGAGGGAACGGTCATGCGGCGGCGTCCAGTTCGAACCAGACGGACTTGCCGCCGTGCTTGCGGGGTTCGGCGCCGAAGCGGTGGGTGAGGGCGCGGACGAGGTGAAGGCCACGGCCGGAGGTCTCGTACGGGTCGGTGGACCGGCGCTGTTCGGGGAGTTCGGGGCTGTCGTCGCTGACGGAGACGCGAAGCGTGCGGTCGGCGAGGAGGACGACCACGACGGTGGGCGCGTGGCTGCCGCCGTGCTTCCAGGCGTTCACGAAGAGCTCGTGGAGGGCGAGTTCGGCATCGTCGATGCTGGGGGGCGGCCAGCCGGCGGCCAACATCGCCTCGCGCAGCTCGTGCCGCGCGGCGGACCAGTCGGGAGGGGAGAGAAGAGGCGCGGAGGGGATGGAGCAGGGCATGCGGTACCTCCGGAAGCGGGGAGGAGGGGAGTTGGCGCGGCGGCGTCACCGTGAGCGAGGCCGGGAAGGCTGCTCTGCGGCGCCTGGGCAGGCATTACTGACGCTCCGTCATGTAATCGGTGCAACACTGAGAGTAGGGGAGCATGTGGCACCCTTGCAAGTAGTGAGACATGGTTGCCATGGCTTGCTGCTCCGCATGGTGGCGTCGAGGCAGGTCATGCGAAACACTGCCTCGGGAAGGAAGGTTGAGCGGTGGGGTACACGGGAGACATCAGTCAGCGGCAGCGCCGGTTCGGTGAAGAGTTGCGGCGCCTGCGGCTTGCTGCGGGGCTCTCCGCTCCCGAAGCCGGTGCGCTGGTGGGGATGAAGGGCCCTGCTGTCAGTCACACCGAGGCCGGGCGAATCAGCCTCAACTCCGAGCGCCTGGAGATCTGGCTCGATGCCTACGGCTGCGCTGATCCTGCCTACCGGGCGATCATGGCTGCAATGGCGCGGAGCAATGGCAAGGGCTGGTGGACTGCCTTCGAAGGAAAAGTGCCACCACTGGCGCTCGACCTTGCCGAGGCAGAGGACCGTGCGGTGCGGCTGGAGAGCTACGACTCGCTCTACATCCCCGGTGTCTTCCAGCTACCGGCCTACACGGAAGCGATCTACGAGAGTTCGTATCGTGGGGGACCGTGGGGCGTCGCAGATTCGGTCGAGTTCCGTATGCAGCGGCAGCGGATCTTGGCCGACGGTAAGGGGCGGCAGTTTCGTTTCGTCATCCATGAGGCTGCTCTGCGGATGCGATTCGCAGGAGAGTCCGTGATGAGGGCCCAACTGGCCCACCTGCTTGAGATGGCGGAGCTCCCGAACGTCCAGATTCAGGTGCTGCCGTTCAACGCGCCGCAGCACGCTCCCCTTTCGGCCTCGTTCTTGTCCTGCGATCCGGGTTGCGCCGACCTGTCGGTGATCATCGTGCCAGGCCCCAAGAAGGCGGAGCACCTGAGTGACCCCGATGACCTTTCTGCCTATCGTGACAAGTTCCAGCAGCTCAGCGCCATTGCGCTCCCCGCTGTCGATGCAGACGTCTCCACTCGTGGACTTGCGTCCCGAGATTCCTGGGGTCTCATCCAGCATCTTCTCTACCTTCTCCAGACCTGAAAGGCACATGATGTCCCACCTCTCCTGGCAGAAGTCGTCCTATAGCGATGCGCAAGGTGCCGACAACTGCCTCGAACTTGCCGCTGGAGCAGGCGAGCTTCGCCACCTACGTGAGTCTGACGACCCGGACGTCATAGTCACCACGACCGCCGACAAGCTCCGTGCCTTCCTCCTCGGCGTCAAGGACGGCGAGTTTGATCACCTTCTCTGACCTTGATGGGCCTCATGCGAGCGTCGGGTAGCCGAGCTGAAAGGTGTGGGATGCCCCCAGCCTCCTGGCAGAGATCGTCGTTCAGCGGCGCCGATGGTGCTGACAACTGCCTCGAAGTCGCCTGTGGCGCTGGCGACCTTCGCCATCTTCGGGAGTCCGACGAACCGGACGTCATCGTCACGATGACCGCAGACAAGCTCCGCGCGTTCATACTCGGCGTCAAGGCGGGCGAGTTCGACCACCTGCTCTGACGCCGACGGGGGTGAAGCCTCGACTGCCGTGACCGCGCGGATGCCGGTCGAGGTCTGGCAGGGTTCGCCGAGATGAAGGAGGCCCTGGAGCCACTGGATTCCCGGTGCTGCCGGCGCCTTCACGCAGTCGTCCCGGGATCGGGCGTTCTGCTCGTGATCCACCACGGGGAAATTCGGTTGCCGCGGGCCGCTGCCTCGATCATGCTCGCCCGCATGGACTTTTGATGACTGCCACGTAGTACGTACCTGTCGCGCGATCGACCTCGGAGCCTGACGACCCGGCCCCGGGGCGATGGGTCGCGCCCCTCGTGAGCATCCGTCAGAGAGCGGGAGCAGCCGAGTGAGTTCGGCATGCCCTCCTGCTGAGTCCTGAAAGCAACCCACACATATGAATACCGACCGCAAGGCCCTGTGGGCCGTGCGTCAGTCCGCCCTGCCCGTCGTCGTCCGGTCCTGCCCGGACTGCCCCGGTATGCGGCACCGCGCCTCGGGGAAGATCCGCGCCAACGCGAACGGCAAGCTGCTCGACGTCTGGCTGCTGCTGAGCTGCGCGACGTGTGACCGGACCTCGAAGGTGCCCGTCCACGAGCGCGTCCACGTCTCGACGCTGGAGCCGGCCCGGCTGGTGGCGTACGAGATCAACGATCCGGCAGCGGTACGGGAGTTGGTGATGAGCGCGTCGCTCGCGGCGAAGAACCGGTACCGGCTCGACTGGACCGGGACGTGGGAGCTGGAGACCCGCATGCCGCTGTACGCGCTCGACGACCCGAACCCTCTCTCGGTGCAGGTGCGCTTCGAGCTACCCGCGCCGGTCCGGGTGGAGCGGCTGCTCCAGCTCGGTCTCGGCCTGAGCCGGGCCGAGGTGCGCCGTCTGGTCGCGGACGGGCGGATCCGACTGCCGTTCGCGCCGGACGCCAAGGCGCACCAGGACTTCGAGCTCGCCATCCACGGACCCGGTTCCGTCGATGCGGCCAAGCATGCGAAGTCCCCCGCTGCGCCTGACGCCGAACGCACCGGCCCGGCCCGGATCGGGCTGCCGCCCGCACCCGGCCGGGGGCTCCTGCGTCGGGCCATGGCGCACGCCTAGAAGCTTCCCCGACACCGGCTCGAACTGCATGCAATCCGCCCGCTGCCCCTGGTGTGATGACCAGGGGCAGCGGGCGGCAGCGGCCGTCCGCACTCAGGCGGACTCGGTTATCTGCTCCGACGCCGTCCTCGCACCCTGAGGTCAGTCGACCTTCTCGCCGCACTCCGCCGGGCGGACGACCGTCCCCGGGGTGACCACCTCCGGCCGGATGCCGGACAGGCGGAGGCAGGCTTCGCCGGTGTCCGGGTCCGGCGGGTACTCCACCGCCACCGTCGGGAAGTGGGCGGTCTCCGTCGGGGCGTACAGCTGGCCGCGCGACGTCGGCCGCCCGTCGATCACTCCGTGCAGCACGCCGAACGCGCTGACGCCGTCCGCATCCCCGACTGCCTCCCGGACGTCGAAGCGCCAGTGCTCCTCGGCCGTTCCGTACAGCCACGAGAGGTTCGGCGATCCGGCCGCCGTCAATGCTTTCCGGCGGGTGTGTACCAGGTCGGCGATCGCGCAGCAGAGCGGCGCCTCGCCGCCGCCCCCCGCCCGGTGACGGGTGAAGCCGTGCGCCGGCTGGCAGTCCATCGCCCTGATCAGGACCGCCGCCGCCGAGGCCCGGGCCTGCGGGTGGGCGTGTTCGGCGATGTCCAGCAGCAGCGGGGCCGCGACCACCGCCGCCGGGTACACGGCCATCATGTAGTCGTACATCAGCGCGCTGAGACACAGCCCGGCGGCCGCGTCCGACGCCTGGTTGAGGGTGGTGGCCGCGGCCAGCGCGCGTAGTCCGGCCGCCGGGTCGTGGTGGTACGGGCTCAGTGGGCGGGGGCCCGGGAGCCCGTACCAGTCGACGGCGTCGATCGCGGCGAGCGTCTCGTCGAGCATCGGCGGGACCGGCGGTCTCAGGCGTGGGCGCGTTCGGTCAGCGAGCGGACGAAGCGGGCGATCATCATCACCGGGAGGATGAACGCGTAGAAGAAGATCGCGTAGTGCCCGCCCTCGAACACGAAGTTGAGGTAGTACGCGTAGCCCGCGAAGCAGACGCCCGCCACGCCGTTGAAGGCACGCAGGCCGTTGCTCAGCCGACCGAAGGGCAGGAGCGCGATGGCCACCATCAGCAGTCCGCTGACGAACAGCATGATGACGTACCAGGCGAAGACGGGGTCGGCGTCGAAGTCGATGTTCACGGGGGCGCACAGTAACGGAGTGCGGATGTGTTCGCCACGTGAATAATCGCGGCATGACCGAATACGAGGTGCTCCGCGTCTTCTGCGGTCCGGACGGCGGCCACGGCAACACGCTCGGCGTCGTCCTGGACGGCTCCGCGATCCCCGACGAACCGCAGCGGCAGGCGCTCGCCCGCGAGCTGGGCTTCAGCGAGACCGTCTTCGTGGACGACCGCGAGGCCGGGGTGATCGATATCTTCACGCCCACCCTGCGGCTGCCGTTCGCCGGCCACCCCTGCGTCGGGACGGCCTGGCGGCTCGGGGTGCCCCGGCTGCGGACCAGGGCCGGGGTCGTCGGGGCGCGCCACGACGGCGAGTTCACCTGGATCGAGGCACGCGCCGCGTGGGCACCCGCCCGCACCTTGCGGCAGTACGGCTCCGCGGCCGAGGTGGACGGGCTGAGCGTGCCGCCGCCGGGCGAGTGGGTCTACGCCTGGGCCTGGGAGGACGAGGCGGCCGGCCGGGTACGGGCCCGGGCGTTCCCGGGGCGCGGGGACGGCATCGACGAGGACGAGGCCACCGGCGCGGCCGCGCTGCTGCTGACCGCGGAGCTCGGCCGCGGCCTGCTGATCACCCAGGGGCTCGGCTCGCAGATTGTCACCCGGCTGTCGGGCGAGGGGCTGATCGAGGTCGGCGGACGGGTCCGGCCGGAGAAGCACTGAACGCTGCCTCCCCGGCCGGAGCCGTCCCCGATCAGTGGGTGTCGAGCCACCACTTGAGCAGGACGACGACCACCGGGCCGGCGGAGGCGGCGAGGCCGCGGACACCGGCGAAGGCGGCGGTGCGCAGGAGCCGGCGGGCGGTGCGGCGCTCGGGCTTGGTGTTCGCGGTGTTCTCGGTGCCCTTGGGCTGAGTGGTCTCGGTGCTCGTGGTCTGAGTGTTCTCGTGCTTCATCCGGGCTTCCCCCTCGGTGGGCTTGGGTTGATGACCAAACCCTCCGCCCTCCGCCCGCCGCCCGTCCCAACAGCCGGGCGGGGCGGGCGAATCGGCCCTAAGCTGCTGGTCGGCGCGGTGCCCGCAGTGCCCGCCGCGGGCAGGGCGGGCAAGGAGGGAACGGAGTACGGGGCTTGGACGAGTTTTACAGGGCGCTTCGGGAGCTGAAGCAGGCCGCGAAGGCGGCACGCGACGCGGCCGGGCAGCCGTGGGCGGACCGCGAGGCCGAACGGCAGGTGCACCGCCTCAACTCGGCGGCGGCGAAGAAGTTCAACGCCCGGCGCATCAACGAATGGACGCACGACGACCAGGCCCGCGCCAAGGTGCCGAGCCCGGCAAGCGCCGGGCAGTTCATCGCCCTGGTCACCGTCTGGTCCGCCTGGGCGGGCCGCCGTATGGACGAACGGGCCTGGCGCACCCTGCTCGACAACGCGCAGCCCAACCGGAGCACCGGCGCCGGCCCGGCCGCCGCCCGCTCGGGTCCGGAGCGGCCCGAGCTGCCGAAGCTGCGCCCGCTGCCGCTCGACTTCACCGGCCGCGACGAGGAGTTGAAGGTCCTGCTACCGCTGGTCGACCCGGCGGCCGACGGGAACGACCCGGTGCTGGTGGCCTCCGTCGCGGGCATGGGCGGTATCGGCAAGACCACACTGGCGCTCGCGCTGGCCCACGAGGTGCTGGAGCGCGGCTGGTTCACCGGCACGCTCTTCATCGACCTGCACGGGTACGACGAGACGCCGACCACCGTCGGGCAGGCGCTGGACACCTTCCTGCGCACGCTCGGCGTCGACTCCGAGCGCATCCCGCCGGACGACGACACCCGGGCCGCGCTGTTCCGCGCCCAGCTCGACCTGCGGACCACCGGCGGCCGAGGGATCCTCGTCGTCGCCGACAACGCCTCCGCCTCCGAACAGGTCCAGCTGCTGCTGCCCGGCCCCGGACCGCACCGGCTGCTGGTCACCTCCCGGCACACCCTCACCGACATCGGCGCGGAACTCGTCGACCTGGACGTGCTGACCCCGCCCGCCGCCGTCGACCTGGTCGAACGCAAGCTCCGCACCGCCCGCCGCCGCCCGGAACGGGTCACCGGCGACCACGAGGGCGCCCTGCGGCTCGGCACGATGTGCGGCCACCTCCCGCTCGCCCTCGAACTCGCCGCCGCCCAGCTCGTCCGCGATCCCCACCTCACCCCCGGCCGGCTCGCCGACGACCTCGCGGAGGCGCTCGCCGAGACCGGCAGCCGGCTCGACCAGCTCGACGACAGCCGGCGCGAGGTCATCCGCGCCTCCCTGGACCGCTCCCGCCGCCTGCTGAGCATCCCCGAACGGGAGCTCCTCGACCTGCTGGCGATCGCCCCGGGCACCGACATCTCCACCGACGCGGCCGCCGCGCTCACCGGCCAGAAGCCCAAGGACGTCCGCCGCCGCCTCGCCGACCTCGCCGCGACCGGCCTGCTGCGGCAGAGCGAGGGCGGCGGGCGCTGGGTGATGCACGACCTGGTCCGCGACTTCGCGCGGGAGCACGCGGAGGCGACGGGGGGCGGGCGGCAACGGGAGTGCCTCAACAGACTCTTCGAGTACTACCTCACCTTGGCCGAGGCCGCGAACAACTGCTTGCAGAGGCCGCACCGAGCGACGGCGTCGGAGCGGTTCCGTAGCAGTGAGCAGGCCCTCGCATGGTTCGATGCCGAGTACCTCAACATCGTGGCGGCGGTTCACGGCGCCTATGACCTGCGGATGTGGCGCGCGAGCATCTTTCTTGGTACAAGCATCGGCCTCTACATGGAGAGATGTCGCCATCTCGGAGCCATGCACGAGTTGACGCTGCGGATGATCGATGCGTCACGGGAGTTCGGTGATCGCTCCGTCGAGCGGTCCTCCTGGGCTCTGTGCGGAGCTGCCCTGTTCGAACTGCGTCGTTTCGACGAGGCGGTAGAGGTCTGCCAGAAGGTCGTGGCAATGGACGATCGCCTGACCGAGGGTATGGCGTGGAGTGGCCTCGGCGCAGCCCTCCATGGGGCAGGGCGCCTCGATGAGGCGCTCGAAGCGCATCTCAAGGCGGACGAGTACCTGGCCGGTAGCGACCAGAGGGTGATTGGCGGGGCGTGCACTCAGCGTGGCCTGGCCCTTCGGGATCTGGGACGGTTGGACGAGGCCCTCGACGCCTACGAGACGGCACTCGCCATCGACCAGAAGTTCGGCGACCTCTTGGGCGAGGGCACCGACTGGACCAACATCGGCAACGTCCTACGAGCCCAGGGGAAGTACGAGCAGGCGGCCGAGGCCGGCCGGAAGTCCGTCAGGATCTTCCGGGAACTCGCGATCCGCTACCGCGAGGCCCACGCCCAAGGTGAGCTCGCCGACACCCTGGAGGCCGCCGGCCACCCGGCCGACGAGGTGCGGGAGCTCCGTGAGCAGGCCTCGCAGGCGTACGCCTCCGTCGGGGAGCTGGACCAGGCGGCCAAGGCGCTCACCGGGGACGATTACCGGCTCTGAGGCACTCCCGCGGCCGTCGTCTCCGCGTAGACCCGCGCCGGGGCGGGCCGGACCGTGACCTGCGGCACCTGCGGCCGCTCCCGGCGCTCGCGGGTGAGCAGGGTGCGGCCGATCGGGACGACGGCGAGGTGGGTGACGGCGGCGCCGATCACCGCGAACAGGATGTGGTCGACGTTCAGCACGTGGCCGGGGGTCCAGGAGGACAGGAACTCCAGGCCGGTCGCCAGCAGCGAGGCGACCCCGGTGGTGCGCAGGAAGGACGGGAACCAGGCCGCCCGGATCCGCCCGCCGGCCAGCGGGAGCAGCACGCCCAGCGGGGCGAGGACCAGCAGCTCGCCGGCGACCTGCCACCCGCTGGAGGAGCGGAGCGAGGCGAGCGGGGTGAGGTTGGCGTCGTAGACCCAGGCGACCGGCAGGGGCCGCAGGACCAGCCAGCCGGCCAGCAGGAGATGGGCGACGAGACCGGCCACCCCCGCGGTCTGGAGAACGCGGTGGCGGTACACGGCCGTTGCCGGCTCGGTCTCGGTCAGCACGCCGGGGATGACGCGCGCCGGTTGTGCGGCGGTTCCCGGACGGGGCGTGAACATTCCGGTATGCGCCCGATCGTTCCGGGGTCAGCGGCAGCCGGACGACGCGGCCGGGGCCGGGGCCGACGCCGGGGCGCTGAAGGCGTTGTCGGCGGGGGTCGGCGTGGCGGTGGGCGCGGGGGACGTAGGGGTGGGCGAGGCGCCCGGCGACACCGCCGGCGGGGCGCTGGGCGCGGCCGGGCTCGGCGTCGGGGTCGGGCGGACGGTGGGGATCTGCACCGGCGACGGGCAGGCCGTACGGCTGGCCGGGGCGCCCGCGTCCACCGGGACGGCGGTGGGGCGGATGCCGCAGCCGACCGCGAGCACGGACAGCAGGGCGAGCAGGGTGAGGGTGGTGAAACGGCGGAGGGTCACTGGGACGCGTC
This sequence comes from Kitasatospora sp. NPDC004240, assembly GCF_053603215.1. Lineage (NCBI taxonomy): Bacteria > Bacillati > Actinomycetota > Actinomycetes > Kitasatosporales > Streptomycetaceae > Kitasatospora > Kitasatospora sp. NPDC004240. Next base: position 14,689 of record NZ_JBSGFD010000168.1, read on the forward strand.
CTTCGGAGTGCTTTCGGTGCTGGCCGGCGGCGGCGGGGTCAGCGGCAGGGTCAGGGTGAACACCGCCCCCACCTCGCCGTTGGCCGCCGTGATGGTCCCCCCGTGGATCTGCGCGTTGGCCATCGCGATGGACAGGCCCAGCCCGCTGCCCTCGGAGCGGGCCCGTCCCTTGTCGGCCTTGTAGAAGCGGTCGAAGACGTGCGGCAGCACGTCCTCCGGGATGCCCGGACCGCTGTCGGACACCTCGATGACCACCGTCTCGCCGTCCTCCCGGACCTTCACCTTCACCGGCGAACCGCCGTGCTTGAGGGCGTTGCCGATCAGGTTGGCGAAGACGACGTCCAGGCGGCGCGGGTCGACCACGGCCAGGATGCCACGCGGGGCGTCCACCTCGACGGCGTCGTACCAGGCACGGCCGTCGATGCAGGACATGATGAGGTCGGCTATGTCCACCTCGTCGGCGACCAGCTTGGCCGTGCCGGCGTCGAAGCGGGTGACCTCCATGAGGTTCTCGACCAGGTCGGAGAGGCGGCGGGTCTCGCTGACCACCAGCCGCACGGCCGGCTCGATCATCGGGTCCAGCGACTCGGCCTCGTCCTCCAGGATGTCGGTGACGGCGGTCATCGCGGTCAGCGGGGTGCGCAGCTCGTGCGACATGTCGGCGACGAAGCGCCGGCTCTGCGCCTCGCGGGCGCTGAGTTCCTCGACCTGCCCGTGCAGCGACTCCGCGGTGCGGTTGAACGTCCGTGCCAGGTCCGCGAGTTCGTCCGAACCCTCGACTTCGAGTCGGGTGTCGAGGTGGCCCTCGCCGAGCCGGCGGGCGGCCTCGCCGAGCCGCTTCACCGGCCGCAGCACGGTCGCCGAGGCGGCCTGGGCGAGCAGCGCGGAGCCGATCAGGGCGAGCAGGGTGGCGATGGCGAGCGACCAGCCGAGCGTGTTGAGGTCGGCCCGTTCGTTGTCCAGCGACTTGAACATGTACGCCGTCGGGCCGGTCGGGACGACCTTCGTCCCGCCGATCACGTAGGGCCGGCCCTCCAGGTTCTGGCGCTGCCAGTACAGGTGGTAGGCGTACGGGTTGTTCTCGGTGACCTGGCGCTCCTTGGCGACCGTCGACCGGAGGGCCGAGGGCACCTGCGCCGGCGTGTAGAGCACCGGGTTGGAGGAGGCGAGGCAGTCCGGCCGCTCCGGGTCCACCACCACGACGTCGTAGCTGAGCCCGGAACTGGCCACCGACCGGGCGAGCTTGACCAGGTCCGGGCAGCTGGCGCCCAGCGGCAGCTCGGAGACGTTGCGGGTGAGCGAGACCCGGAAGTCGTTGAGCGCGGTGTCCTGGGCACGCTTGAGCACCGCGTCCCGGTTGAGCCAGTACGCGATGCCGGAGGCCGAGACGGCGGTGAGCAGCGCGACGGCGGCGAACACCGCGATCAGCCGCACCCGCAGCGAGCGCAGCCGTCGCCACCGGCCCGAGGAGAAGCGCCGGGTCGTCGTCTGGTGGTCAGTCACGGGAGCCTGTCGGTAGGGCCGATGCCGATACGGTCGGAGGGGCGGACGGGGAGGACTGGAGCGGACGGTGCGGACTGGAGTGGACTGGAGTGGACGGTGCGGACGGGGAGGGCGGAGGCGGTCAGGCCGGCGGGTCGAGGCGGTAGCCGACCCCGCGCACGGTGCGGATCAGGGTCGGCGCCGAGGGGACGTCCTCGACCTTCGCCCGCAGCCGCTGGACGCACGCGTCGACCAGCCGGGAGTCACCGAGGTAGTCGTGCTCCCAGACCAGGCGCAGGAGTTGCTGACGCGACAGCGCCTGGCCGGGCCGGCGGCTGAGCTCCAGGAGCAGCCGCAGCTCGGTCGGCGTGAGCTGGAGGTCCTCGCCGTCCTTGGTGACGGTCATCGCGGCCCGGTCGATCACCACGTTGCCGTACGCGGAGGAGTCGGAGCTCTCGCGCTCACCGCGCCGCAGCACGGCCCGGATCCGGGCGTCCAGGACGCGCGGCTGCACCGGCTTGACCACGTAGTCGTCGGCGCCGGACTCCAGGCCGACCACGACGTCGATGTCGTCGGAGCGTGCGGTCAGCAGGATGATCGGCAGTTGGTCGGTGCGGCGGATCCGCCGGCAGACCTCGAAACCGTCGATTCCGGGCAGCATCACGTCGAGGACGATCAGGTCCGGGCGCTGCTCCTTGAAGAGCCTCAGACCGTCCTCACCGGACGCGGCGGTGGCCACGCGGTGGCCCTGGCGGGTGAGGGCGAGTTCGAGGCCGGTCCGGATGGCGTCGTCGTCCTCGATCAGTAGGAGGAAAGGCACGGGCTCATTCTGTCCCACCGCGCCCACCGAATCACCCCCCACCGTCGGTCGTGAGATGCCACGGGGGCGCGGAGGAGCGGGTGGAGCGCGCCGGGAGGGCGGGGAAGGGGGTGCGGCCGCGGGGTGGCACGGCGGTGCGAAGAGGCGGGTGGAGCGCGGCAGATCGAGGATCGGAGTGCGGTCGCAGGACGGGCACGGGGCTGCGGAGGGGCGGGTGGAGCACGCCGGGGATGCGGCAGCGGGACGCCACAGGGCCGCGGAGCTGCACGGGAACGCGCGCGGCGGCCGCGCCGGAGGGCGACGCGGTACCGGGTGGACCCCGGAACCGGAGGGCGGCCCACCGGCGTCCGGTACGGCAGGAGGCGCTGCGGGACGAAAGGCCCGGCGCTGTGACACCCCTGTGACAGTCGGCGGACAGCGCCATCACAACCGGCGGGCAGGATTTTCCATGTCGCCGCAGGACAGCGGGCCAACCGGCCGGCTGATCGGCGGCAACAGGAACCGCTCGTACCGAACAAGGGGGCGCACGATGAACGCAACGCTTCAGACCCGGAGCAACCCGGCCGTCCGTAACGCGCGTTCGTCATCGGCCGCCCACCGCACCCGGTACGAGGTCAGGACCGATGAGGCCTCCGGTGCCGTGATCGTACGGGGGTGCGCGCACAGCACCGGTGGGAACACTGCTGCACGCCGGGTGAGCGGCGTCGGCAGGCAGGGGGAGCTGTACGGAATCGGCCGCATGGGGAGTGCGGGCGACTCCGCCGGAACCCTCACGCTGCGGGGGATCCTCCCCGTCCGCGTGGGGGGCAAGGACGCCCTGGGGGGCAACGGGGGAACGGGGGTCGCCGGGGGGACGGCGACCCACGGGGGAAGCGGTCTGCGGACGGTCGGTTCGGGGGAATCGGCCGGCCGCGAGGCCGCGGGTGCGACGCTGCTGCGGCTGACCCCCGCAGCGGGTCGCACCGACGAGGGCGGGCAGGGAGGTGCGCAGGGGGAGCACTCGGCCGTCGCGGAGGACCACATCACGGAGTTCACCGCGTACGTGCGTGAGCGTCGCGCCTCCCTGTACGCCACCGCGTACCACCTGACCGGTGACCGCTACGAGGCCGAGGACCTGCTGCAGAGCGCGCTCTTCAGCACCTACCGCGCCTGGGGCCGGATCACCGACAAGGCCGCGGTGGGGGGTTACCTCCGCCGCACCATGACCAACCTGCACATCTCCGCCTGGCGGCGCCGCAAGGTCAGCGAGTACCCGACCGAGGAGCTGCCGGAGACGGTCGGCGACACCGACGCGATGGGCGGCACCGAGCTGCGGGCCGTGCTGTGGCAGGCGCTGGCCAAGCTGCCGGAGAACCAGCGGACCATGCTGGTGCTGCGCTACTACGAGGGCAAGACCGACCCGGAGATCGCCGACGTGCTCGGCATCAGCGTCGGCACGGTCAAGAGCAGCATCTGGCGCGCGCTGCGCCGGCTGCGCGACGACGAGCACCTGAACCAGGGCGGCGACACCGCCCACGCGTTCGGCGAGCTGGTCGCCTGAGGCGGACGCCTCGGGGGACCCCATGGACTCCCGTCGGGGGACGGGTAGGACGACCGCAGGGACTGGTGGCGCCGGCTCGGGGGAGCGGCGCGGCCGGGGGAGACCTACGGTCGTCCGGCAGTGAAGAACGGCGGGCCCGGTGCAGGGGGAGAAGCACCGGGCCCGCCGTTCTTCGTGGTTTCCGGGATGTCCCGTTCCCGGGCGGCTACAGATCGGAAGAGCGTCGGGTTGGGAAAGAGGGTAGTA
>NZ_JBSGFD010000169.1:0-18512 GCF_053603215.1 Kitasatospora sp. NPDC004240
ATGATGATGAGGACGACGGCGCCGCTGGTGCGTAGGCGGTGGTGTTCCTTGGTGGGGGGTTTGCCGGTTTCCAGGACGGCGAGGCGGGCGTGCAGGCGGGCGATCTCGGCCTCGTTCCCACCGGAACCGCTACTACTACTGCCGCTGCTGCTGCCGGTGCCTGAGCCCCCGTTGCCGCTGCCGGTGCCGCCTGCGGGTGGGGTGGGTCCCGGTGGTCGGCCGGGTGGGGTGGTGCCGTGGCCGCCACCGCCGGCGGGATCGTCCGGGCCGGACTCGGGTGGGGTCGACGCCATCGCTTCCTCCCTCGGGCGGGTGGCCGTCGGCCACCGGGTGCCCTTTCAGGAGAAGCGCCGCCCGGCGGGGCCACCACCGGGGATCGGCGTACGGGTGGCGGGCGTACCGCCATCCGGGTACCGGACCGCCCCACCAGGTGTAGCGCCCGTCGTCCTGCCCGGCTCAGTCGAAACGGATGTGCTTCACCCCTGTCCAGGCCCGGCGTAGCCACGCCCGTGACGTGCTGTCGGTGTTCGGGGCGAGGGCGAGTCCGCAGGAGGCGGCGATGCGATCGGCGACCTGCGGGACGGTGAGCCGGTCGGTCCACAGCTGCTGGGCGAACTCCTCCTCGCGCAGGCGCTCCAGACAGAGGTCGAGCTTCGACAGGGCGAAGCTCTCCCGGCGCAACGGGGCGTCCTTCCCGGCGACGAGCCGTACGGCATGACCGAAGCCGCGTTCGCGCAGCCGCCGCACCACGGTCTCCCGTTCGGCGAGCAACGCGAAGTGCCGGACGTCATGGCCACGTTCCCGTAGCCGGCCGACGGTCTCACGGAAGTACGACGGTTCCACGACCGTCATCGGCACGATCACCGCGCCGCTGTGCTCGGTCAGGGCGCGGTCCAGGACCTCGTAGACGCCCTGCCGCCAGGCCGGAAGGTCCTGGAAGTCCCCTCGTAGCGAGGGCGGCGTCATGCGGTGCAGCCCGAACCCCACATGCTCGGGATCGCAGATGACACTGCCGGGGAGGCGTCGCCGGATCTCGTGCGCGGTCTGGGTCTTGCCACCGCCGAAGGGCCCGTTGATCCACAGGAGCATGTGGAGACCCTACTCCGAACAGGTGGCGGTCCCACCCGCTCCACCCCGCCGTGACCGCGCCGACGGGCACCAGGGCGGCCGCCCCGCGCCTCAGCGGACGTCGGGTGGCGTCGGGGCGGGGCCCCGCGGTGCGGCGGTCACTCCTCGGGGTGGAATCCGGCGGCCAGTGGGCGCAGCGGTGCCCGGGCATGCCGGACCGCCGCGGGGGTCGCCCCGAAGCTGTGTGCCGACGTTCCGGGGTGGGGCGCTCCTCGCGGACGAGGGGCCGGCCCGGCGTGGCGGGTGCGTGGTGCATCCGTGAGGAGACGCCGCCGCCGCGAGGACCTCGGCACGAGGGCCGCCGGACACGGCGGTCGGTGTGACGACGAGGAGACCCAGAGTGGACCGTTTGCCCAAGTCCCCGTCCGGCCCGTGGCCGGGCTTCGGCCGGGCCGGCGCGGCAGCCGCCGCCGGCCTGCTGCTCGCGCTGGCCGTCCCCGGGACGGCGTTCGCCGCGCCCGGCGACCTGGATCCGGCGTTCGGTACGGGCGGGAGGGTGACCACCGACTTCGGCGGCGGGGCCGACGAGGCCCGCGGTGTCGTGGTCCAGGCCGACGGCAAGATCGTCGTGGCCGGGTACGCGGGCGCCACCGATGACTTCGCGCTGGCCCGGTACAACCCGGACGGCAGCCTGGACACCGGGTTCGGTACCGGCGGCAAGGTGACGACCGACTTCGCCGGCGGCTCGGACGAGGCGCGCGGCCTCGCCGTCCAGGCCGACGGCAAGATCGTGGCGGTCGGCCGCAGCGAGGTGCCCGAGGGCGGCTTCGGCTGGTTCTCGCTGGCCCGGTACAACACCGACGGCTCCCTGGACACCGGCTTCGACACCGACGGCAAGGCGGTCGTCGACTTCGGCACCGGCGGCGCCGACGACGCTTTCGGGGTGGCGGTGCAGGGTGACGGGAAGATCGTCGCCGCCGGGCTGACGGGGGGTGACGTCGCCCTGGCCCGACTCAACGCCGACGGCACCCTCGACACCGGGTTCGACACCGACGGCAGGGTGACGACCGACTTCGACGGTGGTGCCGACGCGGCCCGCGCCGTGGCGGTCCAGGGTGACGGGAAGATCGTCGCCGCCGGGTACACCGGCACCGGCACCAACTACGACTTCGTCCTCGCCCGCTACACCACCACCGGTGGCCTCGACACCGGCTTCAGCGGTGACGGCAAGGTCGCCACCACCTTCGGCGGCGTCGAGTTCGCCCACGCGGTGGCCCTGCAGCCCGACGGGAAGATCGTCGCGGCCGGCTACACCGGCAATGACTTCGCGCTGGCCCGCTACACCACCACCGGCGACCTCGACGGCGGTTTCGACACCGACGGCAGGGTCACCACCGACTTCGGCGGCGGTGAGGTCGCGTACGGCGTCGCGGTGCAGCCCGGTGGCGCGATCGTCGCGGTCGGTGCCACCGCGGTGGGAGGCGGCAGCGACTTCGCGCTCGCGCGCTACACCTCCGGCGGCGGCCTGGACACCGGTTTCAGCGGCGACGGCAGGGTGACCACCGACTTCGGCGGGGGCTTCGACCAGGCGCTCGGCACCGCGGTCCAGCCGGACGGCCGGATCGTCGCGGCCGGCCTCAGCAACGCCGACGTGGCCCTCGCCCGCTACGACGGCGGCGCCGGCACGCCCGCCGGGGTGGACCTGTCGGTCACCATGACGGGCCCGGCCACCACCAGCATCGGCGACACCCCGGCCTACACGGTGACGGTCACCAACCGGAGCGCCGGCCAGGCCGCCACCGGCGTCACCCTGTCGGACACCCTCACCGGTCCGGCCGCCCTGCTCTCGGCGGTGCCCGGCCAGGGCAGCTGCACCACCACCGCCACCGGCGCGAGCTGCGCGCTCGGCAGCCTCGCGGCCGGCGCCAGCACCACCGTCACCGTGACCGTCGAACCCCGTGCCACCGGCACCCTGACCGGCACCGCCACCGTCGGCGCCGCCCAGAGCGACCCCGCCCCGGCCGACAACACCGCCACGGCCACCACCGGCGTCAACAACGCCCATGGCTGCACGATCGTCGGTACCGCCAACGGCGAGACCATCGTCGGTACCGGCGGCAACGACGTCATCTGCGGGCTCGGCGGCAACGACACCATCACCGCGGGCAACGGCACCGACACCGTCTACGCCGGGTCCGGGAACGACACGGTCGACGGTGGGTCCGGCAACGACACGCTCCTCGGCGGCCTCGGGAACGACCGGCTGAGCGGCGGTATCGGCAACGACTCGCTGAACGGCGGTCCGGGCACCGACACGCTGAACGGCGGCTCCGGTTTCGACAGTTGCACCGCCACGGCCGGCGACACGGTCGTCAGTTGCCCGTAGCGGTCTCGCGGGCCTGGGCGGACGCCCCTCACGGCGCGGCACACGAGCGGTGCCGCGCCGCGGTCATCTGCCACCACCGGGGCCCGCGGACGCGCCTACTTGGCGAACCGCACGTCCGGGTGGGCGGCCGACGGACCGTCCAGCAGCGGTGCCGACCTGCCGCGCAGATGACGGTCGAGGAAGGCGCCGACGTAGGCCCGGGTCTCGGCGAGCGCCGTGACGCCGCGGATGGTCCCGTAGTCGTGGGCGGCGGTGTCCGGCGGCTGCCGGTCGCGCAGGCCGAAGGCGTCCAGCAGCCAGTGGGCGTCGGAGAAGGACAGGTGGCCGGCCTTGGGAAGGTCCACCCAGTAGCGCGGGCCGGAGAGGCGGTTCCAGCTCTCCTCCCAGTTGGCGACCGCCTCGGGCGCTCCGCCCAGGTTGGCGCTGAACAGCAGGACCGGGCGGGAGCGGTCGTCCACGGGCGGGATCCAGATGGTGCCGTCCAGGTTGACGGCCGCGCGGATCCGCCGGTCCTGGCGCATCGCCTCCAGGGCGCCGGCCCCGCCGATCGAGTGACCGACGGCGGCGATCCGCCCCGGGTCGACGGTGAGGCCGCGGACCGGGGCGCGATTCGGGTCGGTGAGCCGGTCGATCACGAACCGGAGGTCGGCGGCCCGGATGCGGGAGACCCGGGCACCGAACTCCGTGCTCCCGTCCTCCTGCCCGCAGGCCAGGCACGGGTCGATCCGTCCGTCGGGGAACTGCACCGAGGTCTCGTGGGTGTGGTCGACGGCGGCCACCGCGTAGCCCCGGGCGGCGAGGTCCTCGGCGAGCGCGGTGAGCGAGGTGCGGCTCATCGCGAAGCCCGGGGACAGGACCACCAGGGGGTGACGGCCGGGGGCGGGCGGCGCACCCGCCGAGGCGTTGGTCCGCACCGTGCTCGGTTCGACGAGCCCGCCGTACAGCGCCCGGGACAACTCCGGCGACAGGTAGGGCGGGTGGGATCCGCGTGCGGAGCGGGTCGGGTACCGGAGGGTCACCATCAGCTCCCGCGACGGGCGGTCCGCCCGCCACGGGTCCGGCCGGGCGTGATCGACCAGACGGACGGTGGCGGTTCCGACCGGACGGTGAGAGGTGGGCGCCGGGACACGCGGTCCGGCGGCGCGGTCGGCCTCCTGGGAGGCCGCGGACACTGCGGCGGGCGCCCCGCCCGGTGATCCGGTGACGGCCGCGGCCGGTCCGGTGGCGGTGAGCAGGAGCGCGGCGGGCAGGGTGAACAGGGTGGCGGTCCGCCACCGGCTGGTCTTCGGCATGACGCCACGTTAGGTCGCGCGCGTGCGGCGGAACGTCGCCCCGCGGTCGGACGGGGCGTACGCCGCGAGGCGGACCGGCGGGGCCCTCCGGTACGCCGCAGGGCCCGCATCGCGTCCACCTCGCGGTGGTGATCCGAGGCGGGGCGGCGCGTCCACCCGGGCTACGTGCCGTCGTGGTCGGGGTCGACCGCGAGGCTGATGACACCGAGGTGGCCGTCGCCGTCCTCGGTGATCCTGAGGAGCATGCTCGGCCGGTAGATGCCGTCGCCGTCGTTGAAGGTGTCGCGGCCGGTGTGCGCCGCGTAGGGCTGCTGGGTGAAGACCGCCGCGTTGAGCGTCTCGTCCATCATCAGCTGGGTGGTGAGGGTGCGCTCGTCGCCGACGTGCACCATCACGTGGATGTGCACCGTGCGTCCGCGGTACCAGCCCGGCCAGATGGTGGTGAACTCGACGATGCCGTCCTTGTCGGTCACCTGGGCCCCGCGCAGGTAGCGCTTGTCGTCCTGCGGGGTGAGGTCCTGGGTCCCTCCGGCCCCGCCCGGCGCGCCGGAGGGCATCCCCGACGGCATGCCCGATGGCGGTCCCGACGGCATGCCCGCCGGTGGAGTGCCCCCGGGAGCGCCCCCTCCGCCGCCGGGCCGCGCCACTCCCTCCGTGTACAGTCGACCGCGCGCGACAGCGCCTCACACACGGGGGAGTGACCGATGATCAGGACCGATCCGCAGACACCCGACCGCTTTCTCACACCGGTCGACGACGTCTTCGTCCGCAACCACCTCGGGCCGCACCCGGAGCTCGACCCGGCGACCTGGTCGCTCACCGTCGGGGGTCTGTCGGAACGGCCGCTGCGGCTGGACCTCCCGACCCTCCTGGGCCTGCCGCAGACCCGCTTCACCGCCGTCCACGAGTGCTTCGGCAACCCGCTGCGCCCCGACGTGCCCACGCGCGTCGTCACCAACGTGGAGTGGACGGGCGTCCCGCTCGCCGCCGTCCTCGCACTCGCCGGCCCGCTCCCGCAGGCCCGGCACGTCTGGATGGAGGGCGCCGACACCGGTGACTTCGCCGGGGAGACCGGCCTGAACTACCTCAAGGACCTGCCCCTTGAGCAGGCGGGCGGCGAGGTCGTCCTCGTGCACACCATGAACGGCGAACCGCTGCGCCCCGACCACGGCTACCCGCTGCGGGCCGTGGCACCCCGGATGTTCGGCACCAACTCGGTCAAGTGGCTGAACCGGATCGTGCTGGCCGCCGACCGCCCCGACCACCTCTTCACCACTCGCCTCTACACCCGGGTCCGGCCCGGCGAGCGCGAGGCCCGGCCGGTCCGCGAGAAGGACGTCAGCAGCAAGCTGTTCACCCCGGGCGACGGGCGTACCGTCCCCGCCGGCGGCTGCGAACTGGCGGGCTACGCCTGGAGTTCCACCGAGGTGACGTCCGTCGAGATCGCCGTGGACGACGCCGACTGGCGGCCCGCCGCACTGGACCGCCGCGGCCCGGACCCGACATGGCAGCGCTTCCGCCTCCGGTACGACCTCACCCCCGGCCCGCACCGCATCCGCTGCCGCGCCACCGACTCCGCCGGACGCGTCCAGCCGCTCACCGGCGACCGCAACGCCGTCCACGAGATCCACGTCATCGCCGAGGCCGGCGATCCACCGGCCGGACGGTGACCGGGAGCGCCGAACGCCTCGGGTGTGGGTCGTGCGTTGTGGTGTCGGTGCGGGCCGCGGTACCGCGGTGGGTGCCGGGATTTTGCGGTAATGCCGTACGGGCGTGGTCCGTCCGCCGTACATTCGATGGCACGACCAACAGTTGACGCCAGGGGAGTGCTTGTGGGAAGCGGACACACGTTCGGCGCGGACAGCGGTGTGGGATCGACGCGGGCACTCATCGAGACGCGGCTGCCGGCCGTGCGGGAGGAGCGCACGAGGCTGGAGGAGCGGCTGGCGGCCGTCATCGCGCAGGAGAACGCGATGGTGGCGGTGCTGGAGGGCCTGACCGCCCTGTCGGACGCGCTGCTCGGCGAGGTGGAGGAGGAAGCGCCCGCCGCACCGGTGCAGCCGGCCGACGCGGAGCCCGCCGCTCAGGACGAGCCTGCGGCGTCCGTCGAGGCCGTCGAGGCCGCGGAGCCCGTCAAGGTCGCGGAAGCCGTCGAGGCCGCGGAGGCCGTCGAAGCCGTCGAGACCGAGGCCGCTGACGACCGGGCCGCCGCTCCCGCCGCCGTGCCCGCGACGCCGGCGAAGAAGGTGGCGACGAAGGCCGCGGCGAAGAGGACGGCTGCGAAGAAGGCAACGGCCGAGAAGACCGCGGAGAAGAAGACCGCGGCCGGGAAGACGGCCCCGAGGAAGGCGGCCGCCGGTAAGGGCCGGGCGGCCGCGAAGCCCGCCGCCGCCCCGAGCGCCGGGCCGCAGGACGCACCCGGGCAGGACACCGAGCAGGCGCCGGCCGCGCCCGCGAAGAAGTCCGCACCGCGTTCGGCGGCCAAGGCCACCAAGGCCACCGCGAAGACCTCGGCCCCGGCCGGGAAGCCGAGCCGGGCGAAGGCGGCACCGGCCGCGGCCGACCGGGCGGCGGACGAGCCGTCGAAGGGGCGCCGGCGGCTGACCGATTCCGACAGCGTGCTCGGTGTCCTCCGGCAGGCCGGGCAGCCCCTGCGCGCCCGTGACGTGGCCGAGCACCTCGGGCTCGACAGTACGGACGGCGCCGTCGACGCGGTGCGCACGATGCTGGAGCGCCTCGCCAAGGCCTCGCGGGCCCAGCGCACCGGCCGTGGCCTGTACGCGGTGGCCGGCTGACCAGCCGGGGCGCCCGGTCCCCCACCCGGCTCCTGCCGGGTGGGGGACGCGGTGCGGCACACAGGAGCCCCTCGCGGGTTCCCGCCGGTGCTCAGTCCGTGTCGAACCGCAGGCGCAGGCGGGGACACTCCGCCGCGGCCTCGCCCTCGGGGGGAGGGCCCCATGCCGCGAGTGCGGCGGAAACCCCCTGAGGGCCGGACTCCAGGTAGCAGATCATGTTCACCGGGTACCGGCTGTTGTCGAACATGTAGCGGTCCATCGGTGTCGGTTCCTCGCTTATTCGCAGCCCCCGCTCCTCCGGCGGGCCGATCCGGTGCCAGTCGGGATGCAGGTGGACGGAGCCCAGGATCTCGACCCCGTCGCGCTCCGCCTGCCGGTGGATGCGGAGCAGGTCCCGGGAGCTGCACCAGAACCCCCGGCGGGGGTTGCGGTAGGCGCTCCCGAAGCACGGCTCTATGGAGCTCTCGAACTCCTGGAGCGCCATCGGGTCGGTGGCGCGGACGTTCGTCGCGAACTGGACCGTGGTGACGGCCGCGACGCCGTCGGCCACGGTGCCGAGCAGCAGGGCGAAACAGGAGGGCGGTTCGTGCGGGGTGCAGGCCTCGTACTCGTCGCGTGCCACGGAGATGAACGACTTGAGGGCGTCGAATCCGATCACGGCGGTGTGGGGAGCGTGGGTCACGGCGGTCACTTCCCGGTCATCCGAGGGGGGCACGGTGATCCGCCGTGGCGGTCCGTGAGGCGAGATCCAGCGCGTCGAGCTCGGCCCGGGAGAGCTCCAGGGTCGCTCCCGGGAGCAGTTCGGCGAGCTGCCCGGGCGTTCTGCCGCTGGCGAGCGGGGCGACCACGTGCGGCCGCGACCTCAGCCAGGCCAGGGCCACCGCGGCCGGGGCGGTGCCGTGTTCGGCGGCCACGGTGTCCAGCGCGCTCAGCACCGCGCGGCCGCGGGGCGATTCGCCGTACGGCCGTACCGCCTCGCTGCGGACGCTGGTGACGGCGGGTCCGCCCTCCCGGTACTTGCCCGTCAGGAAGCCCTGGGCCAGGGCGAAGTACGGGACGCAGGAGACCTCCTCGCGTTCGCAGACCGGGGCGATCCCGCTCTCGAAGGGCTCGCGTTCCATGAGGTTGTAGGGCGGCTGGACCGCCACGTAGGAGGCGAGCCCCGAACGCCGGGAGGTCTCCAGGGACTCGGCCAGTCGGGCGCCGCCGATGTTGGAGGCGCCGATGTGGCGCACCTTCCCCGCGGTGATCAGCGCGTCCAGGGCGGTGAGGGTCTCTTCGAGCGGAGTGTCGGGGTCGTCGGCGTGCGTGTAGTAGAGGTCGATGTGATCCGTCCGCAGGCGGCGCAGGGAACCCTCCACCGCCTGGTGGATCACCTTCGCCGTGAGCCCGGACAGGCCGTTCAGCCGGCCCACCTTGGTGGCGATGACGAAGCGGTCCCGGCCGCCGCGCGAGGCGAGCCAGTCGCCGAGGATGGACTCGGACTCCCCGCCGGTGTTCCCGGGGGCCCACTGGGAGTACGCGTCGGCGGTGTCGATGAAGTTCCCGCCCGCGGCGGCGTAGGCGTCGAGGACGTCGAAGGACGTGCGCTCGTCGACGGTCCATCCGAAGACGCTGCCACCGAGGCAGAGGGGGAACACGTCGAGTTCGGAGCGTGCGATGGTGACCAATGGATGCTTTCTGGATTCTTACCGGTTCCGGTGGTCGGTTCCGGTACGGAGAGTAGGCGCAGGGGGCGCGGCTCGGCGCGACTTCCCACGTCGTCGCCACCTGAGGGGCGGCGGACGCCCACGGACAGTAACCTTCAAGGAAATGCGCACACTTGACCGGTAGTCAGTGCGGAAACCGATACTACCGGCCGTTCGGTCGGCGTCCGGTGCCGGGCCCGGCGCGGGTCAGCTCCGGCCGGGAGGACCGACGAGGTCGGCGAAGTACCCGCGGTCCGGCAGGGCGGCCGGCAGGGGGTGGCCGAACAGGACGTGCAGGTTGCAGGCGGTGAGCGTGTAGGCGTGGAACAGCAGATCCGCGGTGGTGTCGGCGCCCAGCCTGCGCAGCACCGTCCCGGTGCGACGGCTGCGGTCCGCCCGGTCCTGCCACACGGCCCGGTGCTCCGCGTCGTCGCCGAGCAGCGCGAGCACCTCCTTGGCGCGGGCGGCGCGGGCGGCGGCGTCCGGCCCGAACTCCCCGGCGCCGGCGTACGCGTCGGCCACCCGGTACGGGGACTGCGCGATGTGGACCAGGGCGCTCACCGGGCCGCCGCTCCTCGCCGCCGCCCCGGACGAGCGCACCAGACCGCTGCGCCGGTGACTGGTGGAGACGTCGTACATCACGTTCCTGACGCGGTTCAGCGCGGCCAGTTCGCCGACCACGGGCAGCCGTGAGGCGGGGAACGGATCCCAGGTCATCCCGGCCGAGGCGTTGACCACGACGATCTCGTCGACCTCGCCGTGCGCGGGCGGTGCGCCGGGACGCCGGACCCGGTCGGCCAGCCCGACCAGCCACTGGTCGGCCATGTTGTCGTACACCCCGCCGTCGGTGAGCACCAGGGTGGCGGGCGGCGCGGCGGGAACGCCCGTGCCCGGCGGGACGAAGCGGTGGCGGGCGGTGGGGAGCCGCCGGACGGCGAACGCCCCCGGCAGGCAGGCCGAGGACTGGACCGCGGTGGAGAGCCGAAGGTCGCCCGGGACGCCGGTGCCGAACCGGAAGCCGTAGGCGAACCCGGGGGAGAAGTAGAAGTGGTCGCCGCTCTGCAACTCGGTGGCGCAGAAGACGTGGTCGACCGAGCGCCGCACGTCGCCCAGGGCGGTCGGGACACCGTCGTGGTGGAAGAGCTCGCGCGCCAGTGCCCGGTCCACCACGCCGCTGCGCCGCTGGAAGACGAACAGCGCGCCGGCGAGCAGCAGCAGGCCCGCTCCGAGGAGGGAGCCGGAGAGGGCGCGGAGCCCGTCGACCGCGGTGGCGACCACCCCGGCGAGCAGGACCGCACCGGCGATGCCGGTGAGGGCGAAGAGCGAGATCACGTACCGGTTGGTCGAAGGGCCCCAGAAGAAGAGGCCCGTGTGGGCGCAGTGCCGGATCAGCGGACGGACGCGCCGCGCGAAGCCGTCGCCGGGGTCGCGGCGGAAGTCGGTCTCGTGGGCGACCACGCCGTTGGCCACCGAGCCGCCGGACACCGAGGAGATCGCCACCACGTCCCGGTGCTTCCCGGCGTCGGCGAGGTACATCAGGGCGCCGATGCCCCACATGGTGGCGCGGTAGCCGCCACCGGACAGGGCCACGCCGATGCTGGTCATGGTCACACCTCCACCGTGGTTCCCGCCGCCGGGGTGTCCGGGTACACCGCGGTGTAGCGGCGGTCGCGCTGCTGCGCGGGGTCGGCCCACAGCCCGGTCGTACGGCTGCGGTAGTTGAACACGAGCTCGGGCGGCCCGGCCCGGTCGCCCGCCGCGGCGAGGAGACGTTCGATCGCCTCCGCGTCGGGGTGGTCGAAGCGGTCGCCGTTGGTCGAGATCAGGAAGCGGCGGGTGTCGAGCCGGGCGAGCAGGCCGTTCGTGATGTTGGCGGCGCTGCCGTGGTGCGGGACCTTGAGGGCGCCGACCGCCAGCCGCTCCTCGCCGCGCTGCCCCAACAGGCGGTCCAGCCCTCGTTCGAGGACCTGTGCGTGGCCGTCGCCGGTGAGCAGCAGGCGGTGCTCGTGGTGTTCCAGCAGGAAGGCGATGCTCGCACCGTTCGGAACGGACCCGTCGGTGCGTTCGCGGCCGAGGAGGTCGTCGGCCAGGCCCCGGAGGTTCTTGCGCCGGGCCAGGCGCTCCAGGGCCTCCTCGGGCTTCCCGGGCGTGACGCCGAGGTCCTTCAGGACCCTGGCCCATTCCCGTCGCAGGGAGGCCAGTTCCTTCCTGCCGGGGGAGAGCAGGGTCGCCCGGGCGCCGCCCGGCAGCTCGGCGGTGGGCAGGGCTCCCCGGTCCGGGAGGCAGACGGCGGGCGCGTTCGTTCGGCCGGGGTGGAACCCGACGTTCCAGGGCAGGTGCTGGCCGTTGATCAGCGCCTGGAGCATCTCGCCCTGGTCGGCCCCGAGCAGGTCGGTGTCGCCCTGGATCTGCGGCCAGCCGTTGAACCAGACGTCGCCGATGGTGAGCCTCAGCGCGGCGCGGTCCTGGAGGAGGCGGATCACGCCCTCGATGTGATCGGCGTCCACGTGGGTCGCGACCAGGACGTCCAGGTGGCGCCGGCGTGCGGGCAGGGCCCGGACCCGGTCGAGGACGGCCCGGTAGGTCGTGTTCGGTCCCGCGTCGACCAGCATGCGGTGGACCTTCGCCGCCCGCCCGGGCCACTCGATCCACAGCGCGTCGCCGTGCGCGGCGGGCAGCATCTCGACGGTGATCACGGCCGACCCCCTTGATGGTTCACGGCGGGCTGCCGGCTCCCGACGAGCCAGCGCGCGTCACCGAAGGCCACGACCGCCATGGCGAGGGTGTGTCCCAGGACGAGCAGCCGCCGCCGGATGTCGCGCACCAGCTCGCCGATGCTCCGTCCGCCGCCGGGGTCCTCGGCGAGCATCACGGCGGCGGCGCTCGCCATCACCGTCGCCTGGCGGCCCAGCGTCGGGACGAGCGTGCCCACCACGACCGGGGCGCTCTCCTGGAGGAACTTCGCGGCCACGTTCTGCCATCGGACGTCCTCCTGGGCGGTGTTGCAGCCGAGCAGCATGACGATGGGGCCGTTCCCGCCGCCGTGCAGCTCGGACACGATGTGCAGGCGGGAGATCTGGACCGACGGCAGTTCGCTGGGCCGTCCCCGCGGGCCGATCTGCAGGACGGGGGTGTCCCCCTCGTCGCGCGCGTTGTGGGGAACGGCCAGCAGCAGGGCGGGACTTCGCGTCCGGACCAGCTCGCGCCACCCCCGCCAGCTGGTGGCGATGTGCAGACCCTGCGCCCCGAACGAGTCCCGCAGGGCCTCGGTCGTCGCCGCGCGGTCCGCCGGACGGACGACGCCGCTCGCCGCGAAGAGCACGCTGTCCACCGGGCGCAGGGTGCTGAAGGCGTCCGGTGGGGCCGCTTCGACGACGGACCGGTCGAGCCGGGCGCGTTCCACCCGCCGCTCGATCACCATGCGCAGGCCCCAGAATCCCAGGGGGCAGATCGTCCTGCGGCCGTCGACGGTGGGGCGGTCCGGACGGCGGCAGGAGCAGGAGCCGGTTTCCAGGGCGCGCCTCCACCCGGTGCAGAGCCGGGCGCCGTCCCGGGGGTAGCCGTAGTCGTAGACGAACTCCAGGGGCCAGAGCTCGGCCGCCTCCGCCGACACCACCTGGAGGAATCCGACGTCCTTCAGCGCGCCGTGGCCCATCGCCTCCAGCCGGTCGAAGAGGGCGCTGCCCTGCTGGGCGAGGCGGGACAGCAGCCGCTCCGGCGGCGGGAGGCCGGGCTCCACGGCGAGGGAGTCCGCGGCCACCGCGCTGTCGAGGTGCTCCCGGATCCTGGCCCTGACCTGGTCGAGGTCCGGGATCCGTGCCGTGCTGACGCCCTCGCCCGTGCTGATCACGGCCTCGTCGTCGTCGGTGATCCGGATCAGCGCCGTGGGGGCGCCGTGGTGCGGGCGCGGAGGATCCGCCAGGGGGCCGAACGCCTCGCCGTGAACGGTGATCTCCCGGCCGGCGACGGCCTCGTCGGCCGTACCGACCGGACCGGTGATCTCCAGGCGCTGCAACTGCCGGTTCTCGTGGTAGACGCGGGCCGTGCACCGGATCTCCCGCTCGTCCGGGCCGACGGTGACGGGGAAGACGGCCTCACTGGACGCGCCGCGCAGCGGGAGGGTGATCCCCAGGGGCTCGTGACGGTACGCCATGTCCCGGTCCTCGTCGAACGTGACCAGCAGACGTGCCTCGCCGCCGGGGAACTCCAGCCGGTGCTCGGGGAACTCCGCCGCCAGCGCGTGCCATTCGGCGCTGCCCGGGCCGACGCGGACGTGGACGTCGTTGACGGCGCCGGCACGGAACGCGCTCCGGCGCCGGGCGCCCGTCTCCTGGTCGCTGACGTGTGCCTGGAGATGCCGGGCGCCGGCCCGGCCGGGCGTCACCCCGGTCGTCCTCGGGACGTCCCCCGGGGCACCGGCCGCCGTGGCCCGGACGGGCGCCGTGAGGCGCCCGGTGAGCTCCGGGTGGGCCACCGTCAGCCACGAGCCCGCGCGGTCCGCCGCCTCGTCCAGGGCGACGTCGTCGGACAGCGCGCGGACGAGCCGCCCGAGCCAGCCGGCGGAATCGGTCGCGGAGAGGTCGGCGACGATCCAGGCGGAGGCACCGAGGTCGCGTGCCGCCTCGTCGAGCCGGAGCAGCTGCTCCCGGTCGGGGGGCTGCGGGGAGCACCAGACCAGGCAGGTGGCGCTGCGGCCGTCCCCGTGCGCCAGCAGGAGGAGGTCCGCCGTGCCGGTGACGGCGAGGACGTCGTAGTCCACGTCCTGGTCACCGAGGACGTAGGCGTCGATGTCCGGGCCGGTCCACTCGCCGTGGTGCGGTCGGGCGAGGAGGGCCCCGGCGGTGTCGGCCGTCATGGCGAGCCGCAGGGGCCGGTGCCGGGGCGGCTCGGGCTCCAGGGTCTCGTCCGCGATGAAGACGGCCCCGACCGCGGGGCGCAGCCGTCCTAACCGCGTCACCAGCGGGTGGCGGTCGACGGGCGCCACGCCGTGCAGGGCGAGCCGTACCGGGGGAGCCCCGTGGACGTACGTGGTCCAGGTGTCCGCCAGGGCCTCCTGCCGGTCCGGGTCGCCGACGAGCCGGGTCAGCTCGGGGGGCCACCGCCAGTCCCACCGGTCCTCCCCGGACACGCCCGGGGCGCCGTGGCCGGACGTCGGGCTCCAGGGCGGCCGGGCGCGGTCGGGCCGGTCCGCCAGGCCCGCGGCCGCCAAGGCCTCCGGGGTGATGGAGAGGATGTCGTGCGGTTTCGTCATGGGAGACCTCGTCGGGGGAGACCTCGTCATCGGGCTCCGACGGGCGGGCGTCCACGGACCCGGGCCGGTCTCCCGACCTCTCCACTGTGCCACGGTTCGGCCGGATCGTCGGAGGCCGGGCGTCCGGTTCGGAAGGATTGACGCGCTGATCGTTGAACCGGTGAACACCTGGGGCCGTCCGCGGGAAGGAGCCCGGGCCGACCCCGCGTTGAGGAGGCGTCACCGGCTGCCCGGCGCGCGATCGCCCCGGCGCCCGGTGGGTGCCGTCCTCACCCGAACGGCGTAGGGTGGAGGGAGAACATCTCGTCCGGAGCGTCGCCCGTCCGTGCCCTCCGGACGAGGTGCCCCGTATGAGCGGCGCGCTCCCGCGCCGGACCCGACACCGACGTGAGACCCGACCCGTCGGCGTGGGGCGGCGTGCCCTCGTGAGAATCCCGTGCTGCGCGCTGGAAGCACCATGACCAGCTTCTCCGATCAGCTGATGATCCGGTATCTGGATCCCGCCCGGGTGCGCCGACTGCTGGAGCCCGAGGACGATCCGGACCGGACCCGGCTGCGGTCGTTATTGGCGGCGGTCTACGAACCGAGCCTGCTGGAGGTTCGGTTCGTGGACTCGGTCAAGGTCTCGGCGGCCGACTTCCAGGTCCCGGTGAGCGCGCCGCTGACCGTCCGGGGCAGCTGGGAGAAGCTGCTGCCGGACACCGCGCAGGCCCGCGCCGTCGTGGAGATCCCCGTGGCCTCGCCGCCGCACTGGATCGACCTGGCCCTCGACACGGTCGTCACGGCCAGGGTCGAGCTGGCCGGCGGCGCCCTGGAGTCCTTCGACTCCGAGGACCTCTCGGGCCTGTCCGAGGAGGAGTTCGCCGCCCGGTTCGCCTTCCTCGACCTCGCGGAGCTGATGCGCCGCGCCCAGGTCACCGACCTCCGGGAGCTGCAGGAGCAGTTCCCCCGGCTGTACCGCCTGCACTACACGGAACCACCGCCCTTCGACCCAAACGCGCCCGGCCGCACCTACCGGCTGCGCGTCTCGGTGCTGTTCTTCCCCGAACTGGACCTCGCCGCCGCACTGCGCCGGCTGGTCCAGTGCCGGCGGGCGCAGGACGACTCGCGCCCGCGACCCGACGAGTACGAGGGCGGGCCACTGCTGGCCGCCGGTGCGTGGCTGGCGGTCTTCCCCGCCGGGGCGCTCGCCTTCCCCGAAGCCCCGGGCACCGCCCGGCAGATCTCCGACCTGCTGGCCGCCGAAGGCTTCGTGACCGCGTTCGAGGACGCCGATTGAGCACATCCGGACAATGACCCATCCCAGCTATCCCACCGTCAGGCCTCAGGTAAGGAGCGGTCGATGGCGGTCAAGTACATCGATGTCACCGCGACCAGCGACCTGTTCGCCCCCGCCGTCCGGGCGTTCGGGGACATCGCGATCATCGGCAGGGGCGGCGGGTTCGCGGCGGCCGGACCCCCGCGGCCCTTCAGCGACCCGACGGACAGCGCCGCCGTCCTGGCCGGGAGCACCGTGCTGGCCGCCGACGCGGCCGCCGGCGCGACGGTGTTCGTGGAGGCGGACGTCCACGAGGACACCGTCGTGCGCATCGGCAGGGACGCCGACTCGAAGCCACGGAAGGTGACCGCCTCGGCGCCGGCCGGGGAGCACTTCGAGCTCACGCTCGACCCCGTCCTGACCGAGGCCCGGGAGCGCGGGACGGAGGTCCGGGAGGTGCCCGACGGGGACACCGAACTCGTCAGGGCGGTGCGGATCGCCTTCCGCCAGTCACCGTCCCCGACCAAGGTCTGGGCCGTACCGGTGGACCGGGACGCGCCCGACTGGGAGGGCGCGCTGGACGCGGTCGAGAAGCTCAACGTGCAGCTCGTGGTGCTGGCCAACACCCCGCTCAACACTGCCAACAAGACGACGCTCGACAAGCTGGCCGGGCACGTCACCGCCGACCTGGGCGACGGCAAGGAACGCATGGGCGTCGCCATGATCGACCGCACCCTGGACGCCGCCACGGCGGTGCCGCTGATCAACGGGGCGGTCAAGAGCGAACGGATGGTGCTGATCGCCCACAAGTCCGAGGAGGACGCGGCGGCCGCCGCCGCAGGCGTCATCGCCGGGTACCGCCCGCACATCTCGATGCTGCTCAAACCGATCAGCCTCGCCATGACCGAGGCGTTCTCCGACGCGGACATCGACGTGTACGACAGCAACCTCGTCAACTGGATCACCAGCCCGGTCCTGCTGCCCGGACAGGCGCTCTACCTGGGCGAGGGCTACACCGCGGACTCCAGCCGCAACAAGAAGTACATCGACATCGTCCGCACGCTCGACGACGTCAACTTCCGCGTCAAGGCGGCACTGATCGAGGCCATCGGCACGCTGCGGATCTCCCGGGTGGGCCTGCGCTCGGTCGCCACCCTGGTCCAGTCGGTGCTCTCGCCGCTGGTGTCACAGGAGGTGATCGACGACTTCTCCATCGTGATCCCCCTGCTGACCCTGCTCGACAAGGACGAGCCGGATCCGGACGAGGCGCAGCAGATCGCGACCGCCCGCGCCGCGCGTTCGGTCGACATGACGGTCCAGGTGGTCTACGCCGGCGCGATCCACCGGCTGAAGATCGCCCTCGTGTTCACGGGCTGACCGGAGCCGAGTCAGAGGGAAGTGAGAGACCATGCCCGACGCCCTGAAGTGGGACACCCGGCTGACCGTGATGCTGAACAGCGCCCCGGTGACGCCCATCGACTCGTTCAACCCGACCTTCAACGTCCCGGTGCAGCCGCTGCACTCACTGGAGGCGGACAACGTCGCGTACATCGTCCAGCCCAAGGCGTTCACCTTCACCATGGCGGTCAAGGCGATCGGCACCGTGGTGGCCACGCTGACCGGTATGGCGATGTCCCACACCAGCTTCACCATCGCGGTCCAGCAGGCGAAGGGCTCGGACTGGGCGTTCGACAACATCGCCTTCAACGGCTGCTACATCACCTCCGTCGCCAGCACCATCGTGATCGACGGGGTGCCCACCACGACCTTCAACTGCATCTGCCTGGACACCGTGCCCAAGGCCAAGGCCGGCGGCTGACCCGTGGACGGAGGACCCATGCCGGAACCGGACCAGGAGTACACGGAGTCCGTCGAACGCGCCGGACTGATCGAGGTGCACGAGGGCGACCGGGTCGTCCCGGCACCCGGCTCGGAGGCGGCCGTCTCGGCCCGTTCCGGGGCCGAGGTCCACTACTACTTCCCGATCCACGTGGTGCTGACGGGGGACATCGGACCGGAGGTCAGGCAGGCCATCGAGGAAGGAGTCTGGGAACAGCTCTTCCAGGCGTTCCGCTGAGCAGGCGCAGGCGCTTCGTCGCACCGGCGTTTCGCCGGGCAGGTGCTTCGCCCTGCTCCGGGGCCCGGGCGGACACGAGCCGGACACGAGCCCCCTGAGGGATCCGAGGAACGGGGATGCCGCGGATATCGTGCCACTTCCCGATCACGGTGTCGGTCGTCGGACAGCCGTCGGCAGCGGATCTGGAGGAACTCGGACGAGTTGTCGAGGAGGCGCTCGCCGACCGGATCAGGCTGGCCCGCAGCCAGCTGGCCTCGGTGGTGGTGGGCCGGGAACCGGCCCGCCCGGCCGAGGCCGGGGAACCCCTGGACCGCGACCGGATCGCCGGCACCGAGCGGGTCTACCGGGTGCCCTCGTACGACGGCGGCGGTGCGCTCAAGCCCGTCCGGATGGAGACCGCGCGGCCGCGGCCGCGGGATCCGGCGCTGCTCACCGACGCCGACCTGGACGCCGAGTACGGGCACGCGCGCGACTGGGTGCTCTCCCACCCCCGGGCCGATCCGGCGTACGCGGCCACCCACGCGTACCTGGAGGCGCTGGAGGGCGAGCTGCACCGTCGTCAGGCGGCCGCGGCCCAGGCCGCGTCCGGAGGCGGCGGCATGTCGGGCGGCATGTCGGGAGGTGCGTCCGGCAGTGCGTCCGGCGATACGTCCGGGGGTGCCGTCGGGGCGGGGGGCGCCGCCCCCCCCCCCCCCCC
>NZ_JBSGFD010000170.1:0-18311 GCF_053603215.1 Kitasatospora sp. NPDC004240
CCGGGCGCCCTGAACACCCCCCCCCGCCCCCCCACCCCCCCCCCCCCGCCCGCCCCCGCCGGTCCGAGGGGCCCGCGGCTACTGCCCCCGCAACCGGCCACCCATCCGCCCACGCCCGCACGCCCGCACCCCAGACCCCGCACCCCAGACCCCGCACCCCCGGACCTCGCACCCTGGACCTCACCCGTGCCCCCTTCCGCCCGTAGCGGCACCCCCCGCGAGCCCCACGAGCCCCGCGCCCCCCGCGCGGCCCGCAACCCGCGCACCCCCCGCACCCGCCCGGCCTCCGGCCCCCGGCAGCTCCACCCCGGGGCCTGGTGGCTGTGGGCGCTCGGGCTGGGCGCGGCCGCCACCCGGACCACCAACCCGCTGCTGCTCCTGCTGCTGGTCGCCGTCGCCGGGTACGTGGTCGCGGCTCGGCGCGGCGAGGCACCGTGGTCGCGCTCGTACGGGGCGTTCCTGCGGCTGGGGTTGGCGGTGCTGGCGCTGCGGCTGGTGTTCGCGGTGTTCCTGGGTTCGCCCGTGCCCGGGACGCACGTGGTCCTCACCCTCCCCGAGCTCCCGCTGCCCGCCTGGGCGCAGGGGGTGCGGGTCGGCGGCCGGGTCACCCTGGAGGGCTTGCTCGCCGCGCTGTACGACGGGCTGCGGCTGGCCACCCTGCTGGTGTGCGTCGGCGCCGCGAACGCGCTGGCCAGCCCGGCCCGGCTGCTGCGCACGCTGCCCGGCGCCCTCTACGAGGCGGGGGTGGCGGTGGTCGTGGCGATGACCTTCGCGCCGAACCTGATCGCCGACGTCCAGCGGCTGCGCGCCGCCCGCCGTCTGCGCGGGCGGAGCGACCGGGGCGTCGCGGCGGTGCTCAGCGTCGGGATCCCGGTGCTGGAGGGTGCGTTGGAGCGTTCGATCGCGCTGGCCGCCGCGATGGACACCCGTGGCTTCGGCCGGCGGGCGGACGTGCCGACACCGTTCGCCCGGGCCACCGCGGCCCTCACCCTGGCCGGTCTGCTCGGCGTCTGCCTG
This sequence comes from Kitasatospora sp. NPDC004240, assembly GCF_053603215.1. NCBI lineage: Bacteria > Bacillati > Actinomycetota > Actinomycetes > Kitasatosporales > Streptomycetaceae > Kitasatospora > Kitasatospora sp. NPDC004240. The sequence continues at coordinate 1,018 of NZ_JBSGFD010000170.1, forward strand.
GCCGTCTACGGCCTGCTGACCGCGGGCGGCGCCGGCTGGGCACTGCCCGTCCTGCTACTGGGCCTGGCCGCCGCCGTCACCGGGCTGCTGCTCGGCGGCCGGCGTTCCGTCCGGACCCGTTACCGGCCGGATCCGTGGGCGCTGCCCGAGTGGCTGACCGCCGGTTCGGGTGCCGCGGTGGCGGCGCTGGTGAGCTGGCTGACGATCCGCGACCCGGAGGCCTTCATCCCGACCGTCGTGCCGCCGACCGTTCCCACCGTGCCGCTGGCCGCCGCCCTCTCCGTGCTCCTCGGCCTGCTGCCCGCCTTCGTCACGCCCGAGCCTCCACGAAGCGGCCCCCCGAGAAACAGCGCCCCGAAAAGCGGCCCCACCAAGCGCTCCACCCCGACCGGCATCGAAACCCCGACCAGCACCCCAACCCCGACCAGCCCCACAACCCCAACCCCGACCAGCACCCCAACCCCGACCAGTACCGAACCCCAAACCGGCACCGAAACCCCGACCGGCACCGAACCCCCGACCCGGAGGTCCTCGTGATCACCTTCGAGCAGGTCTCCGTCCAGTACGCCGACGCCGACACGCCCGCGCTGAGCGGCCTCGACCTGACGATCCCCGAGGGGGAGCTCTGTCTGCTCGTCGGCCCGTCCGGCGCCGGCAAGTCCACCCTGCTGGGTACGGTCAGCGGGCTGGTCCCGCACTTCACCGGCGGGGTGCTGCACGGGCGGGTCACGGTCGCCGGGCGGGACACCCGGGAACACCGTCCGCGTGAACTCGCCGATGTGGTGGGCACGGTGGGCCAGGATCCGCGCGCGCACTTCGTCACCGACACCGTCGAGGAGGAACTCGCCTACGGCATGGAGTCGTTGGGCCTGCCCCCAGAGGTGATGCGGCGCCGGGTCGAGGAGACCCTGGACCTGCTGGGCCTGGCCGATCTGCGCGACCGGCCGCTCGGCGCGCTGTCCGGCGGGCAGCAGCAGCGGGTCGCGATCGGTTCGGTGCTGACCGTCCACCCGCGGGTCCTGGTGCTGGACGAGCCCACCTCGGCACTCGACCCCGGGGCCGCCGAGGAAGTGCTCGCCGTCCTCCAACGCCTGGTGCACGACCTCGGCACCACCGTGCTGATGGCGGAGCACCGGCTGGAGCGGGTCGTCCAGTACGCCGACCAGGTCCTGCTGCTGCCCGGCGCCGGCCGGCCGGCCGTACTGGGCGAGCCGGCCGAGGTGATGGCGCACTCCCCCGTCCACCCGCCGGTGATCGGCCTCGGCCGGCTGGCCGGGTGGCGGCCGCTGCCGCTCTCGGTGCGCGACGCCCGCCGCAAGGCCGCCCCGCTGCGCACCCGCCTGGACGAGCTCGGCGTGCCCTCCGCCGCCCGCCCGGACGCGTCCGCCGAGCCGATCGCCGTGGCCGAACGGCTGGAGGTCCGCCGCGGCCACGCGCCGGTGCTGCGCGGGGTCGACCTGTCCCTCCGCCCCGGCGAGATCACCGCCCTGATGGGACGCAACGGCGCCGGCAAGTCCACCCTGCTCGGCAGCCTGGTCGGCCTGCACGCGCCCGCCGCCGGCCGGGTGCTGATCGGGGGGCCCGGCTCCGCCGTCGCACCGCACCGCACCCGCCCCGCCGAGCTGATCCGCCGGGTCGGGCTGGTCCCCCAGGATCCGCGCGACCTGCTGTACGCGGAGAGCGTGGTCGCCGAGTGCGCCGCCGCCGACGCCGACGCGAGCGCCGGGACCGCCCCGGGCGCCGGTGCCAAGGCGAACGCCGATACCGGCCCGGGGGCCGGTGCCGAGCCGGGCACCTGCCGCGCCCTCGTCGAACGGCTGCTGCCCGGCCTCTCGGACGACACCCACCCGCGCGACCTCTCCGAGGGCCAGCGGCTCACGCTCGCCCTGGCGGTCGTGCTCACCGCGCGTCCGCCACTGATCCTGCTCGACGAGCCCACCCGCGGGCTGGACTACGCCGCCAAGGCCCGGCTCGGCGAGATCCTGACCGCCCTCGCCGCCGAGGGGCACGCCGTCCTGCTCGCCACCCACGACGTCGAGCTGGCGGCGGACCTCGCCCACCGCACGGTGATCCTGGCGGAGGGCGAGATCGTCGCGGACGGTCCCACCCCGGAGGTGGTGGTCTCCTCCCCCGCCTTCGCCCCGCAGGTCGCCAAGATCCTCGCCCCCTCGCCCTGGCTCACCGTCCGCCAGGTCGAGCACGCGCTGGCCGGGAGCTCCGAGCGGCCGGGCGGCAGCACCGCACAGGACGGAAGCGCCGGCCGATGAGGAGGACGACCGAACTCGCCCGCCCCGTCCCGCTGGGCCGCCGCTCGATCGCCGTCCTCGCGCTGACCTCCGCCGTCGGCGTGGCCGCCTTCGGCTGGCCGCTGCTCGCTTCCACCCGTTCGGCCCTGGTCGGGCACGCCACGGACGCGCCGTGGCTGTTCGCGCTGCTGCTCCCGCTCCTGCTGGCCGTGGTGATCGCGCAGATCTCCGAGGGCCGGTCCGGGGAGCTGGGCGCGCCGGGCCTGGACGCCAAGGCGGTCGCCCTGCTCGGGGTGCTGGCCGCCACCGGGGCGGCGCTGCGCCCGCTGGGCGCGGGTACCGCGGGGCTGGAGCCGATGTTCTTCCTGATGGTGCTGTCCGGCCGGGTGCTCGGGCCGGGGTTCGGCTTCGTGCTGGGTTCGCTGTCGATGTTCGCCTCGGCCCTGCTGACCGGCGGGGTCGGGCCCTGGCTGCCGTTCCAGATGCTCGCGATGGGCTGGGTCTGCCTGGGCGCCGGCCTGCTCCCGGGCGCGGCCCGGCTGCGCGGCCGGCGTGAGCTGGTGCTGCTCGCGGCGTACGGGGCGGTGGCCTCGATCGCGTACGGCACGGTGATGAACCTCCAGGGCTGGCCGTACATCGGGGGCCTCGCCGGTTCGATCTCCTTCGTGCCGGGCGACGACCTCCCGGCCAACCTGGTCCGCTTCGTCGCCTACTGCCTCGCCACCTCGCTGGGCTGGGACCTTCCTCGCGCCGCGCTCACCGTCGTGCTGTGCCTGACCCTCGGCACCCCGGTGCTGCGCGCCCTGCGCCGGGCCGGCCGCCGGGCGGCCTTCGCCGCGCCCGTCACCTTCCACCCACCCGGGCACCGGGAGACCGACGGCTGAGCCGGAGAACGCGACGGAGCGGGTGCCCGAACCCACGGGCACCCGCTCCTTCCCACGAACCGCGCCGGACTCAGGCCTTCGGACCCGCCGACTGCACGACCTCGAAGGACCACAGCGTGGAGCCGGTGGCGGCCGGACGCTTCGGCGCCTCGCCCTCGCCGGCCGGCGGGCCCTGGCGGTGGGCCGCCTGCATCGGGCCCTCCATCCACGCCTTGAAGTCCTCCTCGCTGCGCCAGCGGGTGTAGACGAGGTACTGCTCGGTCCCCTCGACCGGGCGCAGCAGTTCGAACCACTCGAAGCCGTCGGAGTTCTCCACCGCGCCGGCGCGCGAGGCGAAGCGCTTCTCCAGCTCCGCGCGCTGCTCGGCCGGCACCGTCAGCACGTTGATCTTCACCACGGACATGGCGTACCTCCTCGTCCGCCGGCGCCCGGTCGCGGGCGCCGGCTTCTCCACGTGTCAGTCAGCAGCAGTCTGCTACATCCGACGCCCGGGACGGCCCACGGGTGGGTCGGAGGTGTCAGGCGATCCACGCCGGGACGAACGGGGCGGTGTCCGGGTCGTCGGCCCGGCGGACAAGGGCCCCGGCGGGGGCGGAGACGACGGCGGTGAAGCCGGCGGAGGCGTCCGCGGTGAGGCGGCGGGCCACGTCCGGCGGGAGGACGAGGGTGTCACCGGCGGCCACGGTGTGGATGGTGTCGCCGAGTTCGACGCTCGCGCTCCCCTCCAGGAAGGTCCAGATCTGCTCGACGTCGAAGGCGTGCAGCGGGCCCACGGAGCCCGGGTGCATCTCGACCTTCCACAGTGCCGAGGCGGCGCCGCCCTGGGTGGGCGTGGCGAGGGTGGTCATCACCCCGTTGGGCGTCTCGGTGCGGCGGTTCTCGGTACCACGGACGACGGTCCTGCGGACGGCGGTCATGTGCGGCTCCCCCTGGGCGGACTAGAATGGACAATATCGTTGTCGATGTTCGACGACAGACATAGTCAATGAGGTTGTCCATCATGTCAAGCGCCTTCCCCGGACCGCCGGAGCCACCCACGCAGCCGCCCCCCGGGCCACCCTCGGAACCTCCGCCCCCCGGCTACCAGCTGCCGCTGCTGCTCCTGAACGGATTCCGCGCCCTCATCGACGAGTTGCACACCGAGCTCGCCCGCCAGGGCCACCCGGACATGCGGCCCATGTACGGGTTCGTCTTCCAGGCGATCGGCCCGTACGGCACCACCGCCGTCGAGCTCGGCCGCCGCCTGGGCGTCTCCAAGCAGGCCGCCGGCAAGACCGTCGAGCAGCTCGAACGGCTCGGCTACGTCGAGCGCGGCACCGATCCCGCCGACGCCCGCCGCAAGGTGGTGCGCCTGACCGCGCGCGGTGTGGACGTCCTGGCCCGCTCGGCCCACGAGTTCGACCGGCTGCGCGCCCGCTGGGCGGCGGTCCTCGGCGAGGAGCGGCTGCGCGAGCTGGAGCGGGACCTGCGCGCGGTGGCGCCGGGCGAGCTGCTGAGCCTGGACACCCCGCGCTGGTTCACCGGCCCCTGACCCGCACCCCCGAACCGGACGGGCCCGAACCGGACGGGCCCGAACCGGAGAGGCCCCCGAACGGCCGCCCCTCAGAACGACCGCCCCTCCCATTGCCGGGGAGGCTCCGGCCCGACCCGGTCGGGCCGGTCGCGCAGGTCGGCGCAGAGCGTCGAGCTGAGCCGGGTGAGCAGGTCGGCCAGGTCGGCGAACTGCTTCTCGTCCCAGTCCCCGAGGAGGTCGGCGAGCTGGCCGCGCCGGGCGGCGACCAGTTTCAGGGCGGCCTCCTCGCCGGGTTCGGTGAGGCGCAGGGGCAGGCCGCCGGAGCGCAGGGCGAGGCCCCGACCCTCCACCTCGCGGACCGCCTCCTCGATGACGGAGACCGGGACGATCCGGCGCTCGGCCAGTTCGGCGGGTTCCACCCAGCCCTGATGGTGGATCTGCAGCAGCAGCCAGCTGGAGGCGGGCTTGAGGTCGAGCCCGGCGGAGTCGGTGATCCGCCGGAACAGGTCCCGCCGGGCCTCGCGGCTGCTGAGGACGGACAGCGCGCGGGCGATCTCGTCCAGCGAGGAGCGCTCGACGGGGTTGAGGCCGATCGACTCGGAGAGGTCGGGGGCGGTGACGGTGGTGCGCAGCTTCTGCTCGCGCAGGAACAGCGAGAGCACGAAGGCGACCAGGGCCACCGGCACCGCGTACAGGAACACCCGGGTGATGGACTCGGCGTACGCCTGGTAGATGCCGGCCTGGACGTCGGGGGGCAGCGTGCCGATGACGCGCGGGTCGGAGGTGACCGCGGCCGGGTCGAAGCCGGGCGGCAGCGGTACGCCGGCGAGGTCCGCGGCCAGGCGGTCCTTCAGTCCGCTCGCGAAGACGGTGCCGAACACGGACACGCCGAAGGAGGCTCCGATGGAGCGGAAGAAGGTGGCACCGGCGGTGGCGACGCCGAGGTCCCGGTAGCCGACGGAGTTCTGCACGATCAGCACCAGGACCTGCATCACCAGGCCGATGCCGAGGCCGAAGACCAGGAAGTAACAGCTCATCACGAAGGTGCTGGTGTGCTCGTCCATCAGGGACAGCAGCCACAGGCCGAGGGTGGTGACGGCGGTGCCGAGGATCGGGAAGATCCGGTAGTGGCCGGTGCGGGCGACGATCTGGCCGGAGCCGATCGAGGTGAGCAGCATGCCGAGCACCATCGGCAGCATGTGGATGCCGGACATGGTCGGCGAGACCTGCATGACGACCTGGAGGAAGGTCGGCAGGTAGGTGAGCGCGCCGAACATCGCGAAGCCGACCACGAAGGAGATGACGGCGACCAGGGTGAAGGTCCGGGAGCGGAACAGCTTCAGCGGCAGAACCGGTTCGGCGGCGGTGCGCTCGACCAGCACGAAGGCGACCAGCAGCACCGCGCCCAGGACGCCGAGTCCGATGATCTGCCAGGAGCCCCAGGCCCAGGTGACGCCGCCGAGCGAGGTCATGAGCACCAGGCAGGTGGCCACGGCGGCGATCAGGAAGGTGCCCGGGTAGTCGATCCGGTGCGCGCGCCGGGCCCCGGCGCCGGGGAGCACGACCGCGATCACCGCGAGGGCGACGACGCCGATCGGCAGGTTGATGTAGAAGACCCAGCGCCAGCTCAGGTTGTCCACGAACACTCCGCCGAGCAGCGGCCCGAGCACGCTGGTGACGCCGAAGACCGCGCCGAACAGGCCCTGGTACTTGCCGCGGTCGCGCGGTGGGACGAGGTCCCCGACGATCGCCTGGGAGAGCACCATCAGGCCGCCGCCGCCCAGGCCCTGGATCGCGCGGAAGGCGATCAGCTCGCCCATGTTCTGGGCGAGTCCGCAGAGCACCGAGCCGAGCAGGAAGATCACGATGGAGGCCTGGAAGAAGACCTTCCGGCCGTACATGTCGCCGAGCTTGCCCCACAGCGGGGTGGCCGCGGTGGAGGCCAGCATGTAGGCGGTGACCACCCAGGAGAGGTGTTCCAGGCCGCCGAGTTCGCTGACGATGGTCGGCAGCGCGGTCGAGACGATGGTCTGGTCGAGCGCGGCGAGCAGCATCGCCAGCAGCAGTGCGCCGATCGGCAGCCAGAGCTTGGGGACGGTGACCTCCGGCGGGCCGGGCTCGGCCGCCGGCGCCCGCCCGGACTCGGCCGTCGGATCCGTCATGGCGTCTCCGTGAGGTGTCGGGCCCCGGGCCGGCCGGGGATCCGTGCGGATGATCACTCCCAACTCACCATGTTGTCAGAAATGGTCGGATATGAGGCATTCAGTTGCGCCGAACGTAAGGAGACCCGCCATCACCGGGACATCCCCTCCCCACCGACCGTTCATCAGGAGCCAACCACCACCAACCGGCACAACCGGCCCAACCGGGACCGGAGGCCCCTGTCTCCCTTGAGGAACGTGCTGCATAATCAGGCGCGTTCGCCGCCGAAACCCACGGGTAGGGCACGCGGACCCGTGCGGGCGACCGACCCCGCGCCGCGGCTTCCGCGGCACCCGGAGCAGCACCTGACCCGCCGTACCCGAATCCGAGGAGGACCGGCCGATGCCGGACCAGCACTGCCCGACGTGCGGCGCCGCACGCACCGTTGGGTGCCGGTGCCTCCCGGATCACCACCGCGCTCCTCACGGCGGCCCCGCCACCGGACCGGACGTCACCGAGACCGCCGTGCTGCCACACATCGAGGGCCCGCCGCTGGTGCGCCCGTACGTGCAGGCCGCCGGGCAGGTGCCGACCGGGCCGGTGACCCCGCCGCCGGTGGACCCGTTCGGCACCGAGGTGCTGCCGCCCGCCGGGTACGCCCCGCAGGCCGCCACCCCGTCGATGAACGGGCAGATGAACGGCCCGGTGAACGGCCCGATGGCGGCGCCCATGGTGACGCCGATGAGCGGGCCGATGCCCCCGCAGGCGCCGCCCGCCCCTCCGGGACCGGACGCGGACGCCTTCGCCACCACCGTGCTGCCCCCGGTGTACCCGGCACCCGGCCCCGCGTACGGCGCCCCGCGCCAAGCACCCCAGCCGTCGATGTCGCAGGCGGCCATGGCGCAGCCGCCGATGCCGCCGTACGGCGCTCCCGGGGCCGCGCCGTACGACGGCCACCCCGACGGGGAGCCGCAGGAGGGCGAGGAGCTCGGCTTCTTCCCCTTCCACGAGGACGCGCCCGAGGGCCCGGGCGGCCGGGCCTCGCGCCGGGCGGCCGGGACGGGCCCGCTCGCCGGACGCAAGGGCGTGGTCGCGGTGGCCGGCGCCGGGCTGCTGGCGCTCACCGTCGGGCTGGCGTACGCGGTGACCCCCTCGGGTGCCGGGGACGACGACCGGCGGGCGCAGCCCGTGCCGTCGGTGAGCCTGGCGCCCGCGCCGACCGACCCGAGCACGCCGCCGAGCCCGAGCGCGGCGCCGTCCACCCCCGAGTCGCCGAGCGCGTCACCGACCAGGACCGCGAAGCCGAGCCCCACCCGGACGGCCGCCCCGACGCCGGTGGCCACCACGGCGGCGCAGCCCGCCCCGAGCCCGACGCCGACCGCGCCGTCACCGACGGCCAGCACGCCGCCGACCGCCACCCCGACGCCGACGGCGTCCTTCCGGACGCTGAAGGTCGGGATGAGCGGCACGGACGTACTGGCGATGCAGCAGAAGCTCGGCGTGGTGCTGTGCTGGATGGACGTCCCGGAGTCCGGCCGCTTCGACGACGACACCTATGACGCGGTGCGGTACTTCCAGGTGGTGCAGGGCGTCCAGGGCGACAAGAAGGGCGAGTTCGGCCCCAACACCAAGGCCGCCCTGGACAAGCGCACCGGCTGCTGAACCCGGCCCGCCGGCCCGCCGGCCTCCCGTACGCGGAACGGCCCCGGAAACACGGAACGGCCCGAGGAACGCGGAACGGCCCCGGAGTCCAGGGCCGTTCGGGCAGGGAGGGGCGGTACGGGGGTTCGGGACGGGTCAGCCCGTGATCGCCTGGTAGATGCTGACCCCGGCCATCAGCACCATCACGCTCGCGGCCACCCGGATGATCATCTTCATCGGCACGTGCTTGAGCAGCTTCTGCCCGCCCAGGATGGCGATCCCGGCGACGGAGCACAGGGCCAGCCAGGCGCCCAGGCCCACGGCCAGCGGGTCCGCGTACTTGGCGGCCAGGTTGGCGGTCATGATCTGGGTCAGGTCGCCGAACTCGGCGACCGCGACGACCACGAAGCTGGCCCCGGCGACCTTCCAGAAGCCGCTGGACGAGGGCTCCTTGGCGGCGTGCCCCTCCTCGTCCCCGCCGCCGTGGAACAGCAGCATCGCCGCGCCGGCCAGGAACAGCACCCCGGTGACGCCCTCCACCCAGCGCTGCGGCAGCAGGGCGAGCAGGTGGCCGGCGACCAGGGCGATGCCCACCTGGAGGGCGAAGGCGGCGGCGATGCCGGCGAAGACGTAGGAGGCGCGGTAGCGGGCGCCGAGCATCAGGCTGGCCAGGGCGGTCTTGTCCGGCAGTTCGGCCAGGAAGACGATGCCGAAGGTGATCGCGGCGACGGTCAGGCTCATCAGGGGTTTCCGGTCCTCTGATCGGGCCGCCGGACCGTGTGCGCAGCTCCGTCAGGGGACGCCTCGGCCCGACAGCACTGGTCATGGTTCACAGCACTGCGGCCGAAGGTCTCGCCGGCACCGCCGGATCACGCGGTGCCCCGGGCGCCGGGCCCCTGGGGGCCAGTATGTCGACGGTCCGGTGGAGGGCTACTCCCCTTCAACGCCCTCCAGCCTACCCGATGGCCGGCAGCGGCTCCGGCACGACCAGCCCCCGGCCGACCAGCTCCAGCACCACCACGATCGCCACCGCCTGTACGGCCAGCAACCCGACCAGCACGAACAGCTGCACCGCGCCCGCCTGCACCGGGGTGGCGCCGCCGAGGAGCATCCCGACGAACGCGCCGGGCAACGTGACCAGGCCGACCGTACGGGTCTGGTCGAGCGCGGGCACCAGGGAGGTCGCGGCGGCCGTCCGGCAGATCTCCAGCCGGGCGTCGCGCGGCTCCATGCCGAGGGCCAGGGCCGCCTCCACCTCGCCGTGCCGCTGGCGCAGCTCGTCCAGGGTCCGGCGGCCGGACAGCGAGGTGGCGGTGAGGCCGCCGCCGATCAGGATGCCGGCCACCGGGATCAGCGAGAGGCCCTGGGGCGGCAGGAGTCCGACCGCCAGCAGCAGGGCCAGGACGGGCAGCACGCCCGCGCCGATCGGGGCGGCCGCCCAGCGCCAGCCCGGCCCGGGGGTGATCCGCCGCCCGGCCGTCCGCACCGCCACCGCGAACATCACCAGGACGAACAGCGCGGACGTCCAGATCGAGCCGGCCACCCAGGCGATCACCAGCGCGACCGCGGCCAGCTGGACGACGGCGCGCAGCCCGGCGCGCAGCACCGCCCGGCCGTGCCCGAGCAGGCCCCAACCGGCGACCGCCACGGCGGCGGCCAGCAGCAGCGCGGTGACCACCCCGAGCAGCGGGGTGACGGGCAGCAGCTGCCCGTCGGCCGCCGCGACCGGCTGCGCCGCGGAGGCCGGGTACGCGGCAGGGGCCGCGGAGGCCGGGTGCACCGGGGAGGCGGGCCGCGCCGCGGGCGTCATCCGGTCAGATCCAGCTGGTGAACCACATCCGGTCCTGCCAGTCCGTCATCGGGATCACCTCCGCCGTGTACAGCGGGTGGTAGAAGGCGAAGCAGCCCATGATCGCGAGCACGATCAGCGCCGCCCCGGCCGTGCCGTAGCGGCGCCGTTCGGGGGTGACCCCCTCGGGACCGATCATCGCGCCGAGCATCTGGGCGACGGCCAGGCACAGGAACGGGACCAGCACCACCATGTAGAAGGAGAAGACCGTCCGCTCCTGGTACTGGAACCAGGGCAGGTAGATCCCGGCGACCGCGCAGAGCACCGCGCCCGAGCGCCAGTCCCGGCGGAAGAACCAGCGCCAGAGCAGGTACACCAGCGCGAAGCAGGCCGCCCACCAGAGCAGGGGGGTGCCCAGGCCCAGGATCTGCGCGGCGCAGCCGCCCTGGTCGGTGCAGCCGCGCTGCCCCTGCGGCACCTGCTCCCAGTACATGGAGACCGGGCGGCCCTGGACCAGCCAGCTGAAGGGGTTCGACTGGTAGGTGTGCGGGGTGGACAGGCCGGTGTTGAAGTCCCACATCTGCGAGTGGTAGTGCCAGAGGCTGCGCAGCGGGGCGGGTACCCAGCCGGGCCGGCCGTCGGCCCAGTGCCGGCCGTAGCCGCCGTCGGAGGCGAGCCAGCCGCTCCAGGAGCCGACGTACACCACCAGGGCGCTGCCGACCATGGCGAGGAAGGCGGGCACGGCGTCGCGGCGCAGCATCGAGCGCCAGGGCCGGCGGGCACCGGCCCAGCGGCGGCCGGACTGGTCCCACAGGACGGTGAGCACGCCGAGGGCGGCGAGCACGGTGGCGCCGTTCCACTTGACGGCGCAGGCGGCGCCGAGCGCCACGCCGGCCGCGATCCGCCAGGGGCGCAGGCCCAGGCGGACGGTGTCGCCGCCGTAGTCGGGGCGGACGGCGGCCAGGCGGGCCCGGGCGTGGTCGCGGTCGATCAGCAGGCAGCCGAAGGCGGCGAGGACGAAGAACATCTGGACACCGTCGAGCAGGCCGATCCGGCTCATCACCAGCTGGAGGCCGTCCACGGCCATCAGCAGCGCGGCGGTGCAGCCGAGCAGGGTCGAGCCGAACAGCCGGCGGCCGATCCGGGCCAGCATCAGCACGGTGACGGTGCCGAGCAGCGCGGTCATGAAGCGCCAGCCGAAGGGGTTGAGGCCGAACAGCTGCTCGCCGAGGGCGATGACCCACTTGCCGAGCGGCGGGTGGGCGACGAACTCGGGCGCCGCGGTCAGCGGGATCACCTGCGGGTCGGCCAGGACGTCGGTGTTGGCGGAGTCCGCCCAGGTGCCCTCGTAGCCCTGTTCGAGCAACGACCAGGCGTCCTTGGGGTAGTACGTCTCGTCGAAGACGAAGGCGTTCGGGTGGCCGAGGTCCCAGAACCTGAGCAGGCCGGCGAAGAGCGCCACCGCGATCGGACCCAGCCAGCCGGCGTGGCGTGCGGCCCAGGCCACCGCCGCGGGTCTGCGGGGGGCCGAGGGGGCCGCCGGTGCCGGAGTCTGGTGGTGCGTGACTTGCGCCTGCGTCATGTCCCTCGTCGTTCCGCCCGCTGGTCTGGTCGCCGGCGACCGACACTATGCGGCCGCCGTCGGGAAACCAAGCGCGACGGGGCCGCCCCGGGCGGTGGCCGGGGCGGCCCCGTCGGGCGGCCGGTCGGACGGGCCGTACGCCGGTCGGACGGCGGCCGGGCGGTGCGGCGGTCGGGCGCCGGTCAGGCGGCGGTCTGCAGCTCCCGTACGACGGGCAGCGGGCGGACCACGGTGGTGCGGACGTTGTCCTGGGCGGGCGTCAGGTGGCCGCGCAGCCGGATCGCCAGGGTGACGATCAGCAGGGTGCAGCCGGCCATCGCCGCCAGGTACAGCGGCCAGGTGCCGGAGCCGACCAGCAGCACGCCGACGGCGGGGCCGACCGCGATGGCGATCTGCTTCACCAGCGCGTAGCCGGCGTTGTAGGTGCCGAGCAGCCGGGCGGGGGCGAGGTCGGCGACGATCGGGCCCAGGGTCGGGGCGAGCAGGGACTCGCCGACGCCGAACAGGGCGTAGATCGAGACGATCGCGACCGTGGCGGCCATGGTCTCGGTCCGGATCAGGCCGGCGACCAGGGCCATCGTCCAGGCGCCGAGCCAGACCACGCCGGCGGCGGCCATCGCGGTGGTGCGCCGGCGGCGGGCGGTGATCCGCACCATGAACATCTGCAGCACCACGATGGTCAGCGCGTTGGCGCCGATCGCCATGCCCAGGGTGGAGGGCGCGGTGCCGACGGTGTCGGTGGCGAAGGCCGCGACCCCGGACTCGAACTGGCCGTAGCAGGTGAAGAAGATCAGGCCGGCGAGCAGGCTGAGCCGCAGCATGGCCTTGTCGGCGAGCAGCGCGCGCAGGCCGGTGGGGCCGTCGGGCCGCTCCCGGACGAGCGCCGGGGCGGCGTTCGGGATGCGCGCGCCGCCGGTGACCAGGGCCAGGCCCAGGAAGGTCGCCGCCTCGATGGTGAACAGCCGGGTGAGGCTGGCCGGGTCGGCGACGTCCACGATCTGGCCACCGACCAGCGCGCCGATGCCCATGCCCAGGTTGACCAGGGTGAACTGCAGCGCGAAGGCGTGCGCCCGGGTCGCCGCGGTGGAGCAGCGGACGATCATCGTGGCGAGCGCCGGCTGGCAGGTGGTGACGCCCGCGCCGAACAGGAAGGAGGAGACCAGCAGGGCCGGGGTGCCGGTGGCGTGGCCGAAGGCGAACGCGCCGGTGGCGGCGAGCGCCGAGCCGGCCAGCAGCACCGGGCGCGGGCCGTACCGGTCGATGCCGCGGCCGGTGAACGGGAGGACGGCGAGCGCGGCCAGCGCGAAGACGGTGAACACCATCCCGGCGGCCAGCGAGCCCAGCCCCCGCACCTGGTCCACGTACACGAACATGTACGGCATCGTGAACCCGCTGCCGAACGCGCTGAGCGCGTTGCCGATCTGGACGCGGCGCAGCGGGCCGCCCGCCCCGCGACGCTGCTGCCTCTGCTGCTTCACCGTGCCGGTCACCGTGCACACCCCTTCAGGAGTTCCGTCCGGTCTTCACCAGTTTCGCTGGATACTCTTAAGACCAGAAGATTTCAGAGCTAAACTTTGATGCTAAAGTCTTAGCATCGGAAGAGTGTGGAGTCAAAGGCTTAAGGAGTGCACCCCTCGTGCGACACTGGTGCCCATGAGTGCTGAGAAGCCGGAGCCGGCCACCGCCGGCGAGCTGGGGGTCGCCGAGCAGGTGGCCGTCTACCAGCGGGAATTCCCCACGGTGGACCCCCAGGTGGAGACCATCGTGCAGACCCTGTCCCGGGTGGCCCGGCGGATGGGCGTCGCGTACGGGCGGCAGCTGACTGTGCTCGGAATCACGTCGGCCGAGTGGGAGGTCCTCAAGGCGCTGGTCGTCGCGGGCAGCCCGTACCGGCTGGGGCCCGGAGAACTGGCCAAGCGACTCGGGCTCACCCCCGCCGCGATGACCCACCGGATCGACCGGATGGTCGCCGAGGACCTGGTCACCCGGGAGCGCGACGAGACCAACCGGGTGCGCGTGATCATCGAGTTGACCGAGAACGGCCGCGACAAGTGGCTGGAGTCGATGCGGATGGCCGCCGTCTTCGAGGAGGAGCTCCTCCAGGACCTGGCCGGCGAGGAGCGGACGGTGCTCTCCGGGCTGCTCGCCCGGATGCTGCGCCGAATCGAGCAGTCCCAGCCGGACGCCTTGGGACGGACCGACGACCTGGCCTGAACCCGCGCGGGAAAAGGGGATACCCGGTGTCGGCGGAGTGTGCCACTCTTCTCTCCGTCAGAAATCGTGTATCTCATCGCATTGATTGGCCGTTCATGTCGCTCAAGCGCACCACCGTCGCCCTCGCCGCCGTCGCCATCGCCGGGCTCGGCCTGACCGCCTGCGGCGGGGACGACAAGCCGGCCGCCGCCGCTGCCCCCACCTCGGCCGCGGTCACCAGCGCCGCCGCCTCCGCGCCGGCCACCCCGGCCGCCACCAAGCCGGCACTGCCGATCCCGAGCGGCCTGCCGACCAACGTGCCCGGCGTCGTCACCGGCGGCACCACCAAGCCCGCCGACCTGCCGGCCGACCTCCCGCTGCCGAGCGGCAAGATCGCCTCGGTCAACGGCGTGCCCGGCGCCTACATCATGACCTTCGAGGTGCCCGACGCCGTCGCCGGCCTCGCCGCCTACGGCAAGGCCCTCACCGCGGCCGGCTACGACTTCATCGGCGCCGGCGCCGCCGGCGCGGCCGAGAAGGGCGACGTCAACCTGATGATCAGCAGCACACCCACGACCATCACGGTCACCTACGCCAAGGGCTGATCCACCGGCGGAACGAGCGACGGGCGGCCCCGGACGAGATCCATGCTCGTCCGGGGCCGCCCGCGTTCTCGGTGCGAGGGTCCGTCAGGCCCTCAGCCGCTCAGTGGCGCGTCAGCAGGGGCCGTTGTCGGTCCAGACGCCCCACTGGCCGGTGGTGGTGGGGTCCTCGCCGGTGGTCCACCACTTGTTGGTGTAGTAGTGGCCCTTCCAGGAGACCTTGGTCGGGGACGCGTACACCGTGCCGGAGTTCCAGCTCGGGGCACCGGCGCAGCCGGCCGGGGTGGTGCTGGTGGCGGTCGCCGTGGCGGTCGCGGTCGCGGTGGCCGTCGCGGTGGCGGTGGCCGTCGCCGTGGCGGTCGGGGTCGGGGTCACCGTGGCGGTCTGGGTCGGCTGCGGGGCGGCCGGGCAGGACGCGGCGGAGCCGTTGGTGGCCTCGACCATCTTGTCGAACAGGGCGGTCTTGGTGCCCAGGTCGTACAGGGAGAAGGCGAAGGAGCCGCCGAGGCCGTTGCAGTGGGCGTAGTCCAGCTTGGCCTGGATCGAGCGGGCGTCCTCACCGGTCCAGAAGGTGGTGCCGTCGTAGAAGTACGTGGCCTGCGCCGTCTCGTCCCAGAAGGTCTTGGACGGGTTGTCGACGAAGCCCGCGAGCTCCTTGTACATCTGGATGCCGGGCACGTTGCCGGACATGGCCGCGCCGGTGGCCGGAGCGGTGGCCGGCTGGAACAGGCCGTGCTTGCCGTTGTCGGCCACACCGGTCCAGCCGCGGTAGTAGAACGGGACACCCACGTTGATCTTCTTCGCGGGGAAGCCGCCCGGGATGCCGTACTCCGCGTCACCGACCGTGTAGGCCTTGATCGCCGAGTCCACCGAATACTTGCCGGTGCCCGGCTTGACCGGGGTCATCGGGTCGTTGGGGCCGGAGTAGATCGGGGCCTGGTGGTTCGTCGGGCCCTTGGCGTCCCAGCCACCGTGCATGTCGTAGGTCATGATGTCGAGGAACGACAGGTACTGACCGATCTTGTCGGTCTCGACATTCTTGATCTTGTCCTGGCCGGCACCGACCGCCGCGGCGGTGTAGTACTGCTTCTTGTCGGCCGCGCCCTGCGCGTCGAGCTGCTCGCGCAGCTCCTTCAGCAGCAGGGTGAAGTTCTGCTTGTCGTTCGGGCTCTCGATGTTGCCGGTGTGGCCGCCGCCGCCCGGGTACTCCCAGTCGATGTCGATGCCGTCGAAGATGCCGGCCGCCGAGCCCTGGCCGCCGTAACCGGCGTCGACCGGCAGGTTGCCCTTGATGAACATGTCGATGCAGGAGGAGACCAGCTTCTTGCGCGAGGCGTCGGTGGCCGCCGCCGCGGAGAAGTACTTGGAGTAGGTCCAACCGCCCAGCGAGATCAGGATCTTGAGGTTCGGGTTCTTCGCCTTCAGCTTCTTCAGCTGGTTGAAGTTGCCCGCGATCGGCTGGCCCCAGGCGTCGCCGACGCCGTCGACCGAGATGTCCGGGCCGAAGCTCTTCTGGTAGTCGGCGAACGCGTCGCCCGCACCGTCACCCGCGTTGGGGTTGTTCTCGTCCTGGCTCGCGGCCTTGGTGGCCTGGAAACAGGAGAGGTTGGTCGGGTGGATGTTCGCGAAGGAGTAGATCAGGTAGTCCAGCTTGCCGGCGACGCCGGTGTCCTGGATGGTCTTCGCGTAGTAGGCGTTGCCGTAGATCGACCACTGGTCGAAGTAGGCGACCTTGATGCCACCGCTGGTCGCCGGGGCGCCGGTGGTGTTGGTGACGGCGGCGTTGGCCGAGCCGCCGCCGGTGAGCGCGAGGCCGGCGCCGAGCAGCAGCGAGGCGGCCGTGCCGGCCGCGAGCGCGGTCAGGCTCTTCGGGCGCCGCCGCGTGGCGGGCCGCTGGGCCTGCGCGGGGACTGAACGCAGCATGGGGTGCGTGACTCCTGGTTGTGGGGGGGTTCCGCGGCCCGGGCGGACTCGCGTGGGTGGGGCCACGCGACCTGGGCATGACAGGAACTTGGGGGAGGGAATCGAGCGGGAACATGCCTGTGACGGACGCCGGGATGCGCCGAACCGGCGCCAGTGGCGTTGACCACTGACGCCGGCTCAGGGGCTCCCTGCACCTGGGGATTAAAATGGACTAGACCAACTCCCCCGTCAAGGGGTGATGTTGGGCCTTGAGCCGCCGTTAAGGTTCCCCTGAACCTGCCACAACCGCCCTGACCTGCATCTCAGTAGCGCACCGCGTTGGCCACCACGGCCTTGACCTCGCCCGACAGGGCGCGGTTGGACTGCGCGGTGGCCTGCGCGGACTGCCCGGCGGCCACCTCCGGGACGTTCACCACCACGGCGTCCAGCAGATTGCCGGAGGCGTCGGTGAAGTTGACCTGGACGCCGTACTTGTAGGCCTGCTGCCCCGGGTTCCGCACGGTCAGCGGGACCTCCACCCGGCCGTCCGAGGAGGCCGCCACCGCACCCAGGGTGACATCGGCCTTGGCGTCCAGCCCGCCCTTGATGCTCGCGATCGCGGACGAGGCGGCGGCCTGCGCCGAGGCCGCCGCCGAGGAGAGCCCGCCCGCCGCCGAGGCCAGCGCCGAGGACACGGCGGCCCCGGCGGACGCGGCGGCAGATCGGAAGAGCGGCGGGTAGGGAAAGAGTGTATTACGCGGGGTGTAGATATAGGTGGTGGGCGGAGGAGTAAAAAATGG
>NZ_JBSGFD010000171.1:0-18292 GCF_053603215.1 Kitasatospora sp. NPDC004240
CGCAGGGCGCATGGTTCCCACCGTCGAGGTGGTGTGCGGAGAGGGTAGGGCCGCTCGGGTGCCGGGGCCGCGGGGTGAAGGTCGTTCAGGAGCGCGGCGAACGGGGCGAGCTCGGCCCGGGTACGGGTGCCGAGCTTGCGCATCGCCCGGTGCTGGTGGTTGCGCGCGGTGGCCGGGGTGACGCCGAGCGCGGCTGCCGTACGGATGAGGTCACGGCCGGCGGCGAGGTGCGCGAGGGCCAGCGCCTCACGCGGGGTCAGCAGCCGGATCAGGCGGGCGGCCTCCTGCGCGTCGCCGCCCGCGTCCGTTCCCGGGGGCCGGCCGCCGGCGGCGGACCGCGTGGTCGGCGCCCCGGGGGGAGCGCCCCTTCCGGCGGCGCGTTTCCCGGCGGTGCTCATCGCGTTCCCGGCAGGCTTGTCGCTCCTGCCGCTCTTCGCGGTGCCGTTTCTCGCGGTGCTGTCCTTCGCGGTGCCGCTCTTTGCGGTGCCGTTCTTCGCGGTGCTGCTGGCGGCGCCGGTGGGGCGCTCGGCGGTCGGCGGCGTGGTCATCAGACGCTCCGGGCCGGAGGGTGGGCGGCGGCTGGTGGGCAGGGTCTGAAAATGCGCATAAGCCAATAATCTGGGACACGGCGACGGTTTGCCTCTTCACCGAACAGGGCGAGTCGCCTTGGCACCATGAGGCCCATGACGCAGCTGATGGGCCGTCCGATCCTGGAACTGCCGGGCGAGCTGGGCGCCAGGCCGGTGCGGTCCGACCTGCTGGCCGGGGTGCGGGCGGCGCTGCTCGGGCTGGCCCTGGTGGTGGTGCCGGTGTTCGGGCTCTGGGTGGCCACCCCGAACACCGACGCCGACGCGTCCGCCGTCGCCCGGCTGGCGGGCGCGGTCTGGCTGCTCGGCCACGGCGCGCCGCTGCTCGGACCCGACACCGCCGCCCCGGTGACGGTCACCCCCCTGCTGCTCGGACTGTTCGTGGCGGGCCGGCTCTACCGGGCCGGCGCCCGGTCGGTCACCGGTGCGGCGGCGGCCCGGCAGGGTGCGCGCGCCTGGTGGAGGGGGCCGGCGGCGGTCTGTGCCGGGTACTGCTCGGTGGCCGCGATCGTGGTCGCCCAGTGCGCGGGCGAGGGCGCCGGGTCCGGCCCCTTCCGCTCCTGGATCCTCCCGGACCTGCTGGTGGTGGCGCTGCTCGCCGCCGTGGCCACCGCTGCGGGCGCCCGCTCGGCCCGGCCGGCCCCCGCCCCGGATCCCGGGGCCGCTCGCGACGACGGCCCCGGCCCCGATTCCGACGACGACCTCGGGGCGGAGCCGGGGACGGGGGCCTGGCGGCAGGTGCCGGCCTGGGTGCCGGACCGGCTACGGCCCGCCGGCGCCGGCCCGGCGGTCCGGACGGCCGCGCTCGCCGGGCTGTTCGGGTTGCTGGCGGCCGGTGCGCTGGTCGTCGCGGTGGCGGCGGTCCTGGACGTGGCGGACGCGTTCGGCGGCACCGACCCGGCGGCCTCGGCCCTCGGCGGCGGACCGGCGGCGCTCGCCGGGCTGGTGCTGCTCAGCGTCCTGCTGCTGCCGAACGCGGTGCTCTGCGGAGCCGCGTACGCGTTGGGCCCGGGCTTCGCCGTGGGCACCGGGACGACGGTGGGGCCGTCCGCCACCGTGCTGGGACCGCTCCCCGAGTTCCCGCTGTTCGCGCTGCTGCCGGCGCCGGGAGCCGGCGGCTGGCACCTGGCCGTGTGCGTGCTGCCCGTGCTGGCGGCGGTGGTCCCCGGGCTCCTGCTGGGCCGTGCGGCCTCCGGCCGGGGCACCGACCGCGCACCGTGGCACCCGGCGGCGACCGCGGTGGCCGTCCTGACGGCGGCCCTGCTGGTCGGCGCGGCCGCGACGGCGGCCGGCTGGCTCGCGGGCGGGGCGCTGGCCGCCGGACGGATGGCCCGGCTCGGTCCGCCGCCCTGGACGGCGGGACTGGCGGCGGCGACCTGGATCGCCGCGGTGGCCACCCCGGTCGCCCTGCTGTCCCGCGCCACCGCCCTCGGCGCGGCCGGCGCGCCGAGTAGCCGGGTCGGCCTCCTCACCCACCGCGCCCGAGTCCTCGCCCACGCCGCCGTCCGCCGCCTGGGCCGTCTCCTCGGCAGCCCCCACTGAACGGCCGCGGCGCCTACGCGGGCCGCCGCGCACCCGCACACCGCACACCGCACACACGCCACGCGCCGGAAGTCGACCCCGCCGACTTCCGGTGTCCCGGTACCCCCGTACCCCCGGAAAGCTCGTGGGAAGTCGGCCGGGCCGACTTCCCACGCTCATCCACCGACCGCCGGGGGTCAGTCGCCCTTGTTGGCGATGTCGGTGTACCACTTCGGGGCGAGGCTGTCGCAGCTGTCCTCGCCGGAGGTGGTGAGGGAGTCGCGGACGCAGGTGACGTAGTCGTTGTAGTAGAGGTTGAGGCCGATCACCGAGCCGACGAAGACGACCGTCATCGCGCCGGCCAGGATGCCGCCGAGGGCGGGCGTGGTGAGCGGACTGGGGGCGGGGGAGACGGTGTGGTCGCCCTCGGCGGCGGCGGGCTTGGGGGCGCGCAGGGCGCTGACGCCCCAGAGGACGGCGAGGGCGCCGACGAACAGCGCGACGTAGTAGACGCCGGCGACGGCGCACATCAGGGCGGCCACACCGGCCAGGGCCGCGTTGCGGGCACGGCGCTGGGTGGGGTCGCTCGGGTCGAGGCGGGGCGGCTGCGGGGCGGAGGGGCGCGGGCTCCAGCCGCCCTGGTAGCCGGGGCTCCAGGGGTGCGGCGGCGGGACCTGCGGGCGCTCGTCGGAGCCGCCGGAGTCCTCCGTGCCGCCCTGGTCCTCGCTGCCGGGCCGGGGGTTGCGGGGCTGCCACGGCTGGTCCGGGGCATCCGCCGGCGGCGGCGCGAAGGGGTTGCGCTCGCCGGTGTTGTCACCGCTGCTCATGGTGTCGGCCATTCCTCGTCGGTCGGTGGGGCGGGTGCGCCCGCTGGGTGCCCGCCCTCTATGATCCCGCAGGCTCCGGGAAACCCCCGGGCAGCCCCTGGGGAACGCCCGGCCGCCGCCTGACGTGCCCGCGACGGAACCGGTCCACCTCGCCCGTCGGAACGCTCCCCGGGCCCGCGGGACCCCGGACGGCCCCCCGGGAAGCGCTCCGGCGAGATCCCCGTCTCAACTACGCGCGTAGCGCCCTCGGGCCGTTTCAGGGGCCGTCCGACCAGCCGTTATCGTGGTGACGGTCAGCAGCTCGGATCGGTTCCCGGACGCCCGCGACGCGGCGGGTTTCCCGTGTGTTCCCCCTCGCTCGACCTGCCGTTCGTAGTGGCCCCACCGCCGGTGGACGTACCAGCGGGCGGCGCCCGACCTACGGAGAATCGCGCAGTGGCTCCCGCCCCCGCCCAGCTCTTCCCGCCCCGCAAGCCCGGTCCCGCCCGTCTGGTGGTGCTGGTCTCCGGCTCCGGCACCAATCTGCAGGCGCTGCTCGACGCCGCCGCCGACCCGGCCTACGGCGCCGAGATCCTGGCCGTCGGGGCCGACCGCGACGGCATCGCCGGCCTGGAGCGCGCCGAGCGCGCCGGTCTGCCGACCTTCGTCCGACGGGTGAAGGACTTCTCCGACCGGGCCGACTGGGACCGCGCGCTGACCGACGCCGTCGCCGGGTACGAGCCGGACCTGGTGGTCACCGCCGGCTTCATGAAGATCCTCGGCCCCGCGTTCATCGGCGCCTTCGCCGGACGGATCGTCAACACCCATCCCGCGCTGCTGCCCGCCTTCCCCGGCGCCCACGGCGTCACCGACGCGCTCGCGTACGGGGTCAGGGTCACCGGCTGCACCGTCCACCTGGTCGACGCCGGCGTGGACACCGGGCCGATCATCGCGCAGGGCGTCGTGGAGGTCACCGACGCCGACCACGCCGATGGCGGCGAAGCGCTGCACGAGCGCATCAAGACTGTCGAGCGCAAGCTGCTCGTCGACGTCGTGGGCCGGCTGGCCCGCGAGGGCCACCGCATCGAAGACCGAAAGGTATGGATCCCGGCATGAGCGCCGCCCCCAGCACCACGCCCCCCGTCTCCGAGGACATCAGGCCGATCCGCCGCGCGCTGATCAGCGTGTACGACAAGACCGGCCTGGAGGAGCTGGCCCAGGGCCTGCACGCCGCCGGGGTCGCCATCGTCTCGACCGGTTCCACGGCCGGCCGGATCGCCGCCGCGGGCGTCCCGGTGACCGAGGTCTCCGAGCTGACCGGCTTCCCGGAGTGCCTGGACGGGCGCGTGAAGACGCTGCACCCCCGCGTGCACGCCGGTGTGCTCGCCGACCTGCGCCTGGAGTCGCACCGCGCGCAGCTGGCCGAGCTGGGCGTCGAGCCCTTCGACCTGGTCGTGGTGAACCTGTACCCGTTCAAGGCGACCGTCGCCTCCGGTGCGACCCCGGACGAGTGCGTCGAGCAGATCGACATCGGCGGCCCGAGCATGGTCCGCGCGGCGGCCAAGAACCACCCGTCGGTGGCGGTCGTGGTCGACCCGGCCCGCTACGCCGACGTGCTGACGGCCGTCCAGGGCGGCGGCTTCGGCCTGCTGACCCGCAAGCGGCTGGCCGCCCAGGCCTTCGCGCACACCGCCGCCTACGACGTCGCGGTGGCCAACTGGTTCGAGACCTCCGGCTACACGGAGTCCGAGGACGCGTTCCCGGCCTTCCTGGGCGCCACCTACGAGCGCCAGAACGTGCTGCGCTACGGCGAGAACCCGCACCAGGGCGCCGCGCTCTACGTCGACGGCACGGGCGGCCTGGCCGGCGCCGAGCAGCTGCACGGCAAGGAGATGTCGTACAACAACTACGTCGACACCGACGCCGCCCGCCGCGCCGCCTACGACCACGAGGGCCCGGCCGTCGCGATCATCAAGCACGCCAACCCGTGCGGCATCGCGACCGGCGCGGACGTCGCCGAGGCGCACCGCAAGGCCCACGAGTGCGACCCGGTCTCCGCGTACGGCGGCGTGATCGCGGTCAACCGCCCGGTCACCGTCGAGCTGGCCGAGCAGATCGCCCCGATCTTCACCGAGGTCGTCGTGGCCCCGGCGTACGAGGACGGCGCCGTCGAGGTGCTGGCCCGCAAGAAGAACCTGCGGGTGCTGCGCGCCCCCGAGGCCCCGGGCAACCGCCAGGAGGTGCGCCCGGTCTCCGGCGGCGTGCTGCTCCAGGAGTCCGACCGCATCCACGCCGAGGGCGACGACCCGGCGAACTGGACGCTGGCCACGGGCGAGGCGCTCTCCGAGGCCGAGCTGGCCGAGCTGGCCTTCGCCTGGCGGGCCTGCCGGGCCGTCAAGTCCAACGCGATCCTGCTGGCCAAGGACGGCGCCTCGGTGGGCGTCGGCATGGGCCAGGTCAACCGGGTCGACTCGGCGAAGCTCGCGGTCGAGCGGGCCGGCGAGCGGGCCAAGGGCTCGTACGCGGCCTCCGACGCCTTCTTCCCGTTCGCGGACGGTCTGAAGATCCTCCTCGACGGTGGCGTCAGGGCCGTGGTGCAGCCGGGCGGTTCGATCCGTGACGAGGAGGTCGTCGCGGCGGCCGCCGAGGCGGGCGTGACCATGTACCTCACCGGGACCCGGCACTTCTTCCACTGATCCGGATCCGGCAGCGCGAAGGCCCCCGTCCCCCAGGTAAGAGGGGGCGGGGGCCTTCGCACGCCGCCGGGCGTGCCGGGCGTGCCGGACAACGTTACACCGGGAAGACGGCGTGACGGGCGGGCGCTAGGACTTCACGACGACGGTGCTCATCACCTTGTCGGCGAAGGTCTGCTTCTTGGCGTCCCAGATCGGCCACAGCAGGCCGATGTAGCAGGCCATCACGTCGAGCACGTGGCAGAGCTTGCGGACGAAGGCCATGCCGAAGCCCAGCACCTGCCCGTCGGCCTCGCGGACGACGCGGATGTTGACCATCTTCTTGCCCGGGGTCTGGCCGGTCCGGCCCTCGGAGGCGATCAGCCACAGGTAGCCGGCGAAGCTGAGCAGACCGGCGACGATCATGAGCGTGATGCCGAGGCCGTTGATGGTCGAGGGGCCGGTGGTGCAGTACGTGCTGTACGCGCCCTTGGTGCAGCTGGACTTGCCGGGCTCCGAGCCGATGGCGGCGCCGACACCGGCCAGGATGCCGGCCGGCAGACCGACGATCAGGTAGTCGACCAGGTACGCGGCGACCCGGGAGCCCCAGCCGGCGTAGGCCTGCTGGACGTAACCGGCGTGCGGGTACGGGCCGGCCTGCTGCGGGATGCCGTAGCCCGGCATGGCCTGCTGCGGGTAGCCGTAGTTGGGGGCCGGGGCCTGCTGCTGCGGGTAGCCGTAGCCCGGCGCGGGCGCCTGCTGCTGCGGGTAGCCGTAGCCGGGCGGCTGGCCGTAACCGGGCTGCTGGCCGTAGGGGTTGTTCGGGTCGGGCGGGTAGGTCATCGATGCCTCCGGGCAGGATGGGTTGGGGACGTGTACGGGAAATTCCTGGGACGGACTGGCATCTGACGGTGCCGACCGGGGGGCAGACTAGCGAAGCGGGACGACAGCGCCCAGGGGCGGGCCGTCGCCGCCGTCGCGGGGGATCAGGGCCGGGAGATCCCGAGCCGGTGCAGCTCCCAGACCCAGGCCGCCGCGAGGCCCGCGGCGACCAGCGCGCCGCGCCGGCCGGCGGGCGCGTCCCACCAGCGGCGGCCGAGGCCGAGCGGGGCCAGCAGCAGGGCCGTGACCGCCACCGCGGTCACCGGGTTGGCCGCCAGCGCGGCGCCCCAACTGCCGTGCCCCGCCTCGATGAAGACGGTCGTGCTGCCGCAGCCGGGACACGGCACACCGGTCAGCAGGCGCAGCGGGCAGAGCACCCCGGGGTCGGCCGCGTCGTGCAGCCGGGACACCGTCACCGCGGCGGTCGCCGCCACGAATCCGCGCAGCATGACGCGCAGCAGGCCACCCCGGAGGGTGCCGGCCGACCGCTGCCAACGGTTCGTCAGGGTGGTCATGGGTCAGTACTTGCCCTGCACGACGAGGACGATCACGGCGATGGTGATCAGCACGGCCAGGACGTTGAGCACGATCGCGCCGATCGACATGCCGCGGCCCACACCGGTGGTGTTCGAACGGTTGAGGCCGGCGATCGCGACCCCGAGCCCGATCAGGCCGAGGAGCCCGCCGTAGAAGCAGGTGGTGAGCACGGCGACGAAACCGAGCACCACGGCGGCGGTCGCGTACTGGTTGGGCTCCACGACGGGCACCGGGACGGGCGCCTGGTACACCGGCGGCTGGTAGGCGTACCCGGCCGGGTACCCCTGCTGCGGGTGGACGGGCTGCGGGTGGACCGGCTGCGGCACCGGCTGCTGGTACTGCGGCGCACCGTACGGCGCGGCGTGCGGCTGTTGACCCGGGCCGCCGTAGGGGCCCGGCGGCGGTGTCTGGTACGGATTGCTCACTGATTCTTCCCCCGGGTACGTCCCCGCCGTACGCCGTGCGGCCCGTCACCGGGCCGGGGCGGCAGGGATTGCCCGCATATCGTCGACCGGACGCCGCCACCGTGTCCAGCCGCGCCCGCGAGCCGGACGCAACTGTGGCGCAACCGCAACGCGACCCGCACGTTCCGTATCGGCCCGGGCGGCGACGCGGGCGGCACCCGGTGGCCCGCCCGGGCGCGCACGCGGGCCCCGCGCGGGGGCGCCGGGGCGGTGGCACCGGCAGTGGACCCGATCCGGGAGAATGGGGTCATGACTGCCCAGATTCTCGATGGCAAGGCCACCGCGGCCGCGATCAAGTCCGAACTCGCCGTCCGCGTGGCGGCCCTCAAGGAGCGGGGCGTCGTCCCCGGCCTCGGCACCGTCCTGGTCGGCGACGACCCGGGCAGCCGCTGGTACGTCAACGGCAAGCACCGCGACTGCGCCGAGGTCGGCATCGCCTCGATCCAGCGCGAGCTGCCCGCCACCGCCACCCAGGAGGACGTCGAGAACGTCGTCCGCGAGCTCAACGCCGATCCGACCTGCACCGGGTACATCGTCCAGCTGCCGCTGCCCAAGGGCCTGGACCAGAACAGCGTGCTGGAGCTGATGGACCCGGACAAGGACGCGGACGGCCTGCACCCCACCTCGCTGGGCCGCCTGGCGCTGGGCATCACCGGCCCGCTGCCGTGCACCCCGCTGGGCATGGTCGAGCTGCTGCGCCGGCACAAGGTGGAGATCGACGGCGCCGAGGTGGTCGTGATCGGCCGCGGCGTCACCGTGGGCCGCTCGATCGGCCTGCTGCTCACCCGCCGCAGCGAGAACGCCACCGTCACCCTCTGCCACACCGGCACCCGCGACCTCGCGGCCCACCTGCGCCGGGCCGACATCGTCGTGGCCGCCGCCGGCGTGCCGCACCTGGTCAAGCCGGAGGACGTCAAGCCCGGCGCGGCCGTGCTGGACGTGGGCGTCAGCCGCCGCGACGGCAAGATCGTCGGCGATGTGCACCCGGACGTGGCCCAGGTGGCCGGCTGGATCGCCCCCAACCCGGGCGGTGTCGGCCCGATGACCCGCGCCATGCTGCTCAACAACATCGTCGAGGCGGCCGAGCGCCGCGCCGGTGTCTGATTCCGGAGGGACGTCGAGCCGTGAGTGAACCCCGACCGGTGCGGTCCCGGCGCAGGCCGATCCGGACCACCGGCACCCTGCCCCCCGAGGGCTCGCGGGCCGCGCTGGGCCGCGAGCACACCCTGCCGGTCCGGCAGTGGCCGATATCGCTGGTGCTGCTGCTGGTGGGGGCCGGGCTGGCCGTCACCTGGTTCGCCGACGCCGAGGAGGGCTTCAAGTACGGGCTGCTGCTCCTCGGCGGCGGCGTGCTGCTGGGCGCCCTGCTGCGGCTGGTGCTGCCCGAGGTCGGCATGCTGGCCGTGCGCAGCCGCTTCACGGACGTGATCGTGATGACCTTCCTGGGCTCGTCGATCGTGCTCCTGACGCTGATGGCCCAGCCCAACCCGTGGCTGGAGGTGCCGTTGCTGGACAACATCGGCCAACTCATCGGACGTCCCCGGCACTGAGGCCCGTCCGACGAGCCCGGGGCCGGCCCGGAACGACACCCGAACGGCCCCCGCCACGGCGGGGGCCGTTCGCCTTCCCCGGACCGGATGTGACGGAACAACCACGCCCGCACACGCGGCGTACGCTTCGCTTTGCGATAACCTGACGCCGGTCTCTCGATGTCGAGAGATCATCCTCGGCTCCAGTGCGCCGGTGTGCCTGGGGCGCCTGGCGATTTGCTGGAGAAGGTAGAAATGACCCGCACCCCCGTCAACGTCACCATCACCGGAGCGGCCGGCCAGATCGGCTACGCGCTGCTCTTCCGCATCGCCTCGGGCCACCTGCTCGGCGCCGACGTGCCGGTGAACCTGCGCCTCCTGGAGATCCCGCAGGGCCTCAAGGCCGCCGAGGGCACCGCGATGGAGCTCGACGACTGCGCCTTCCCGCTGCTGCGCGGCATCACCATCACCGACGACCCGAACGTGGCCTTCGACGGCGCCAACGTCGCCCTCCTGGTCGGCGCCCGCCCGCGCACCGCCGGCATGGAGCGCGGCGACCTGCTGCAGGCCAACGGCGGCATCTTCGGTCCGCAGGGCAAGGCCATCAACGACAACGCCGCGGACGACATCAAGGTCCTGGTCGTCGGCAACCCGGCCAACACCAACGCCCTGATCGCCCAGCGCAACGCCCCGGACGTCCCGGCCGAGCGCTTCACCGCGATGACCCGCCTGGACCACAACCGCGCGGTCGCCCAGCTGGCCAAGAAGACCGGCGCCACCGTGGCCGACATCAAGAAGGTCACCATCTGGGGCAACCACTCGGCCACCCAGTACCCGGACATCTTCCAGGCCGAGATCGCCGGCAAGCCGGGCTTCGAGGCCGTCGGCGCCGACCAGGCCTGGCTGGAGAACGACTTCATCCCGACCGTCGCCAAGCGCGGCGCGGCCATCATCGACGCCCGCGGCGCCTCCTCGGCCGCCTCGGCCGCCAACGCCGCCATCGACCACGTGTACACCTGGGTCAACGGCACCGCCGAGGGCGACTGGACCTCCATGGGCATCGTCTCCGACGGCTCCTACGGCGTCCCGGCCGGCCTGATCTCCTCCTTCCCGGTCACCACCAAGGACGGCTCCTTCGAGATCGTCCAGGGCCTGGAGATCTCCGACTTCTCCCGCGGCCGCATCGACGCCTCGGTCAACGAGCTGGTCGAGGAGCGCGACGCGGTCCAGGCGCTCGGCCTGATCTGAGCCCCACCGCGGTCCTGAGAACGGCCCGCCGCTTCCCTTCCGGGAGGCGGCGGGCCGCTTCCGTACACTGGCCTGCCGTGAGCGAAACCCTTCAGGATGCGGCGCTCGTCCTCGTCTTCATCGTGCTGGGCGGCCTGTTCAACGTCGCCGAGATCTCGCTGATCTCGCTGCGCGAGGGCCAGATCAGGGCGTTGGAGGCGCGCGGCACCCGCCGGGCGGCGCGGGCCGCGCACCTGGCCGCCGACCCCAACCGGTTCCTGGCCGCCGCCCAGGTGGGGGTGACCTGCATGGGCTTCCTCTCGGCGGCCCTGGGCGCGGACACCCTGGCCGGCAAGGCGGCGCCGCTGTTCGTCCGGGCGGGGCTCTCCCCGGGGGTCGCGGACGCGGTCGCCCTGGTCGGGCTGACCCTGGTGATCAGCTACGTCTCGCTGGTGCTCGGCGAGCTCGCCCCCAAGCGGATCGGCCTCCAGCGCGCCGACTCCATCGCGGTGCTGGCCGCCCCGGTGGTGGACGTGATCTCGGTGGTGCTGCGCCCGGTCATCTGGCTGCTCGGCCACTCCACCGACCTGATGGTGCGCCTGGCCGGCGGCGACCCGCGGGCCGGCCGCGGCTCGATGAGCTCCGAGGAACTCCGCGGGCTGGTCGCCGCCAGCACCGAACTCGGCTCGGACGAACGGGCGTTGATCGCCGACGTGTTCTCGGCCGGCGAGCGGCAGCTGCGCGAGGTGATGGTGCCGCGGACCGAGGTGACCTTCCTGGACGCCGACCGCCCGCTGTCCGAGGTGCGCGAACAGGCCGCCTCCTCCCCGCACTCCCGCTACCCCGTGGTCGAGGGCAGCTACGACGCGGTCACCGGCTTCGTGCACGTCCGCGACCTGTACGGCGCCCGCGGCGAGCAGGCCGTCCGGGTGCGCGACCTGGCCCGCCCGGTCAAGCTGCTGCCCGGCACCAAACTCGTGCTGGGGGCGATGGGCGAGATGCGCCGCGAGGGCCACCACCTGGCCATCGTGGTCGACGAGTACGGCGGCACCGCGGGCATCGTCACCCTGGAGGACCTCGTCGAGGAGGTGATCGGCGAGATCCGTGACGAGTACGACGCCCAGCGCCCGCCCACCACCCGCCGGCTGGCCGGCGGCGGCATGGAGCTGGACGGGCTGCTCAACCTCGCCGACTTCGCCCAGGAGACCGGCGTCACCCTGCCCGAGGGCCCGTACGAGACCGTGGCGGGCTGGCTGGTGGCGCGGCTGGGCCGGCTGCCGCGCAAGGGCGACCAGGTGGCCGTCGAAGGCGATCAGGCGGCCGTGGAGGGCGGGGTACTGCTGACGGTGGCCCTGCTGGAGGGCCGGCGGATCTCCAGGATCCGGGTGAGTGCGGTCACACTGTCGGAACCTCCAGCCGTGGACGTTTCCTGAGCGACCGGGGGAACTGGAACAATGGCCCCCATGGTCAACGCAGCGGTCACCGGTCCGGCCAAGGACCGTCCCCGGGTGCTCTCCGGCATCCAGCCCACCTCCGGCTCGTTCCACCTCGGCAACTACCTGGGCGCGGTGCGCCAGTGGGTCGACCTCCAGGAGGCCAACGACGCCTTCTACATGGTCGTGGACCTGCACGCGATCACCGTCGAGCAGGACCCGGCGACGCTGCGCCAGAACACCCGGATCTCCGCCGCCCAGCTGCTCGGCGCCGGCCTGGACCCGGAGCGCTGCACGCTGTTCGTCCAGTCCCACGTGCCGGAGCACGCGCAGCTCGGCTGGGTGATGAACTGCCTCACCGGCTTCGGCGAGGCCTCCCGGATGACCCAGTTCAAGGACAAGTCCGCCAAGCAGGGCGCCTCCGGCACCTCGGTGGGCCTGTTCACCTACCCGATCCTGCAGATCGCCGACATCCTGCTCTACCAGGCGGACGCGGTGCCGGTCGGCGAGGACCAGCGCCAGCACCTGGAGCTCACCCGCGACCTCGCGGAGCGCTTCAACTCCCGCTACAGCCCGACCTTCACCGTGCCGGCGCCGTACATCCTCAAGGAGACGGCCAAGATCCTGGACCTCCAGGACCCGGGCGCCAAGATGAGCAAGTCCGCCTCCTCGGCCAAGGGCCTGGTGAACCTGCTGGACGAGCCGAAGGCCAGCGCCAAGAAGTTCAAGAGCGCCGTCACCGACACCGGCACCGTCGTCTCCTACGACGAGGACGAGAAGGCCGGCGTCTCCAACCTGCTGCGCATCCACTCCGCGCTCAGCGGGCAGTCGGTCGAGCAGCTGGTCGCGCACTTCGAGGGCAAGATGTACGGCGCCCTGAAGACCGAGCTGGCCGAGCTGTTCACCGAGTGGGTCACCCCGTTCCAGCAGCGCACCCAGGGCTTCCTGGACGACCCGGCCGAGCTGGACCGCGTCCTGGCGATCGGCGCCGAGAAGGCCCGCGCGGTGGCCTCCGAGACGCTGGCGACCGTCTACGACCGGATCGGCTTCCTCCCGGCCGCCAAGCGGTGACAGCCCTGGCGTCCCTGCCCGGTGGTGGCGACCTCCCGGAGGTCGTCACCATCGGCGTGTCCGTGACCGTCCCGGAGCCGTTCGGCACGGCCATCCAGGACGCGCGGGCCGGGCACGGCGACCCGCTGGCCCGGTCGATACCCACCCACGTCACGCTGCTGCCGCCGACGGAGCTGCCGGCCGGGCGGCTGCCGCTGGTCGAGCGGCACCTGACCGGGGTGGCCCGGGCCCACCGGCCGTTCCGGATGCTGCTGCAGGGCGGCGGGACGTTCCGGCCGGTCTCCCCGGTGGTGTTCGTCCGGGTCGAGGAGGGCACCCACGAGTGCCGGCTGCTGGAGGCGGCGATCCGCTCCGGCCCGCTGGCCCGGGAGCTGGCCTTCCCGTACCACCCGCACGTGACCGTCGCCCACGGCCTGCCGGACGACGTCCTCGACCAGGCGTTCGAGAAGGCGCGCACCTTCCAGGCGGCCTTCCCGGTCACGGGGTTCAGCCTCTCCCGGTTCGACGCGGACGAGGTCTGGCGGCCCTGGCGCTCGTACGAGTTCGGCTGACGACGCGCCGGCCTCCAGGGGCCGATGACCGAGGGCCGCCGCCGACGACGACGAGGGGCGCCCGGTGTGACCGTCACACCGGGCGCCCCTCGTCCGTACGGAACCCCTACTGCTGGCGCAGCATCGCGTCCACCACCCGGGCGGCGGCGCCGCCGTCGTCCAGGTCGCAGTACGCCTCGCGGAACGCGGCGTACTTCTGCGCGTACTCGGCCGTGACCTCGTCCACCCGGCCGAGCGCCCCGATCAGCTCCTCGGAGGTGGCCAGCAGCGGGCCGGGCGCCTCGCCCTCGAAGTCCATGCTGAAGCCGCGCAGGTTGTCGCGGTAGTGCTCCAGGTCGTACGTGTAGAACAGCACCGGCTTGCCGGTCACGGCGAAGTCGAACACCGTCGACGAGTAGTCCGTCACCAGCACGTCCGCGACCAGCAGCAGCTCCGCCATGTCGGGGTAGGTGCCGACGTCCCAGAGGTAGCCGTTGCCGGCGTCCGGCACCTGGCCGCACATCACCGCGTGCCGGCGCACCAGCAGCACCTGGTCGTCGCCGAGCGCCGCCCGCATCGCGTCCGCGTCGATCCGCAGGTCCATCTGGTAGCCGCCCTGCGGGCGCCGCCGGTCCTCACGGAAGGTCGGCGCGTACAGCACGACCTTCTTGCCCTCGGGCAGGCCGAGCCGCTCGCGGACCTGCTCGGCGGTCTTCTCGCGGTCCGGGGCGAAGAGTATGTCGTTGCGCGGCGCGCCCGACTCCACGATCTCGCCCTTGAAGTCGAAGGCGCGGCGCAGCACCGGCGTGGAGAAGCGGTTGCCGGAGACCAGCAGGTTCCAGTTCGGGACCTCGCTCGCCAGACCCTTCAGGTAGTTGGAGTCGGTGAACCAGACCTTCTCGAAGTCGTACCCGACCTGCTTGAGCGGGGTGCCGTGCCAGGTCTGCACGACCACCTGGCCCGGCCGGCGGACGAAGAAGTCCGGCAGGTGGGCACTGGTGACGATGTACTTGGCGGTGGCTAGCGCCTCGAACCACTCCGGGCTGTACAGCCGTACCGGGGTGGCGGTCCGCGGCAGGTCGGCCTGCAGGTCGTCGCTGCCCCACAGGTGCTCCAGCGGCAGGCCGCGGCGCACCAGCTCCTCGTGGATCGCCCGCGGCGAGTCCGCGTACAGGCCGCCGAGCGCCCCGTTGTACAGCACGGCGTCGCGCACCGGGTGGCGGCGGGCGGCCGGGTAGTCGACGGTGCGCAGCTGGCGCTGGCGCCAGCCGCTGCGCTCCTCGGGCAGCATCGCCGGGTGCGCCTCCAGCGACAGGGTGTCGTCCTCGCGGCGTTCCAGCGCGATCCGCTTGCCGCGCGACTCGACCTCGACCGGCAGCGACGGGAAGCAGGTCGGGGCGATCAGCACCGGCGGCCACACGGAGCCCTCCGGGGCGCCGACCGGACGCATGGTCAGCTCCCAGGTGCCCTGGGTGAGCGGGACCCGCCCGGCGAAGGAGGCCGTCGGCACCGCCGGCAGGGACGCGCGGAAGCGGCCGTCCGCGATCTCCACCGGGTAGACGTGCTCCTCCTCGCGCCAGTTGTGCCGGACCACCAGCTCGTAGCGGTGGGTGCCGGGGAGCGGGAAGGAGCCGTCCAGCAGGTAGCCGTCGGCGCCGCGGGCGGTGATCGCCTCCACCACCGGCTGCAGCAGCTGGTCGCAGAGCTGGAGGCCGCCGGCCGGCGAGGACTTGGAGTACAGCGCCCGCCGCTCGCCCAGCGGGGCCTGCGGGTTCAGGGCCGCGTGCAGCGGCTCGGGCGCGTGGCGCTCGTCCAGTGCCACCGGGACGACCGTGCCGTCGGCCAGCAGCAGCGCGGCGTCCCAGCGGTCACGGGTGCGCTCGCCGGCGACCGGGTCGAGCTCGGCCCAGGCCTCGCGGACCTCGGTCAGCTCCGCGACCGTGACGGAGGCGGTGAACGGCTGGGCGAGGCCGGCCGGGGTGCCGAGCTCCAGCGGGGCCAGCAGCGTGCGGTCCGACTCCAGGTGGGTCAGCCGCAGCCGGGCGCCGGCCAGGTCCGGGCCGGACTTCGCGGTGCCGGAGAACTCCACCCGGCCGCCGTCGACCGTGACACCGGTCGCCCGGGCCCGGACGGTCTCCACCTTCAGGTAGACGTGGCCGTCCTTGACCCACGGCACGATCCGCACGTCCTGGTCGACCCAGTGCGCCGGGATGTGCGCGGCGGTGTCGCTCCAGCCGGCCGAGATCCGGCCCTTGTAGACGCCGCCCTTGCCGGCGCCGGCGACCAGCACCCGCCAGTGGCCGTCCTTCCACTGCCCGCGGTGCTTGAGCCGCTTCGGGTCGATGGACGCGGTGAAGCCGGCCCAGTCGCAGTTGTAGAGGTCGTGGCTGCAGCTGGCGGTGGCCTCCGGGCTGTACTGCGCCCGGGTCTGCACGGCCAGCACGCGGCGGCCCTTGGCCTCGCGCAGCACCAGCACCTTGACCATGTCGTGCCGGCCCTCGGCGCCGAGCTGCTCCGGGTAGGCGTGCCCGGTCAGCTGGAGCTTGCCGTCCACCCAGCCGGTCTCGTACAGCCGGCTGCGCATGACCAGCGAGTTGTCCAGCTTGAGCACGCTGGCCGGCACGCTCTTGCGCCCGCCGCGCAGGAACGGGTAGTCGGCGTACGGGCGCAGCAGACCGCGGGCCGGGGCGCCGCCGTTGCTCTCGCCCTCGAACTTGATCTGCTCGACGAACTCGTCGATCCGGTTCGACAGGGTCAGGTGGTACTTCAGCCGCAGCGGCGCGCGCAGCTTGCGGACCTGGTCGGGGCCGATCGAGCGCAGCAGCCGGCTGACGTGCTGCTGGTAGGCGTCCCGGTAGTCCTTGTCGCCGTCCACGACCGACCAGAAGAACATCGGGAGCTCCTCGACGAGGGTGTTCTCGTCGTAGGAGTGCAGGTACTGGGCGAAGCGCGGGTCGGTCTGCTTCTTCAGCCAGCCGCGGACCAGCTCCACCGAGGCGACGCGGTCGATCAGGCCCTTGGGGTGGGTGCGCATCTGTGTGATCGACATCTCGCCGACCTCGCGCTCGCGCCAGTGGTAGATCGGCTCGGCCAGCACGTCCACGCTCTTGGCGAGGTAGTGGTGCGGCACGCTGACGGGCGCGTCCTCGTACAGGATGCCCTCGGGGTAGAGCAGGCCGGCCGCGTCGAAGAAGGAGCGGCGGTACACCTTGTTCCACGCGGTGCGGTCGGTGACCAGCGCCGGGATCTCGGTGATGTGGGTCTTGAGGCGGGTCTCCTTGAACGGCTTCACGTGGCCGCCGGACTGGTAGTAGCCCACCGCGCGGAAGCGCAGCACGTTGCCGGTGGCGAAGTCGGAGCCGGTCTCGTCGAGCGTGCTGATCATCAGCTCGTACGCGCTCGGGGGCATCGAGTCGTCACTGTCGACGAAGCAGAGGAACTCGGCGTCCGGGTCGATGTGCCGGATGCCGGTGTTCCGGGCGGCGCCGAGGCCCTTGTTGACCTGGCGGACCAGCCGGAACCGGGAGTCCTTGGCCGCGTAGGCCTCGGCGAGCGCCGCGCTGCCGTCCTTGGAGCCGTCGTCGACCATGACGCACTCGAAGTCCTCGAAGGTCTGGGCGGCGATCGAGTCGAGGCATTCGACGAGGTAGCGCTCGACGTTGTAGATCGGGACGACGATGGAGAGGCGGGGAGCCATCGGCTACGCAGGCCTTTCTTGGGAAGGAGCGTGGCAGCCCGTCCGGGGTCTGGCCGCCATTTCGAACCGTTGCGAAGGTGCTCTCCGATCCTACCCGCCGGGCCCGCGGCCCCCGGGCGGGCGCCGGGCCCGCCCGGCCGTGCCCCGGGCCGCCCGCCCCGCCCCGGTACGCCTCGGTGTGGTTTCGGGCACCCGCCGGTATAACCGGACGGTGGACTTCCTGACCCGCCTCCCGGTGATCGGCCCGCTCGCGGCGCGCGTGATGCGCAGCCACCCGTACCAGGTCTACGAACACTTCACCGCCGTCCGGGGCAACCGGCTGGCCGGCGCGGTCACCTTCTTCGGCTTCCTCGCGCTGTTCCCGCTGCTGACCGTGGCGCTGGCGATCGCCGCGGCCGCGCTCAGCGACAGCCGGATCGACGAGCTGCAGGACGAGATCGCCGACCAGCTGCCCGGCCTCTCCGACTCGCTCAACCTCGACTCCCTGGTCGCCAACGCCGGCACCGTCGGACTGATCAGCGGCGTCCTGCTGCTGCTCTCCGGCCTCGGCTGGGTGGACACCATGCGCGGCTCGATCCGGGACGTCTGGCAGCTGCCCGAGGAGGAGGGCAACCCGGTGCTGCGCAAGGCCTGGGACTGCGTGGTGCTGTTCGGCCTCGGCCTGGTCGCGCTGCTCTCGCTGGCCGCCTCCGCCGCCGGGACCACCCTGGCCGGACGGATCGCCGAATGGATCGGCCTCGGCACCGGCGGGCCGGGCGGCTACCTGCTCACCGCGGTCGGCCTGCTGGTCGCGGTCGCCGCCGACACCCTGCTCTTCGCCTACCTGCTGGCGCCCTTCCCCCGGATCGGCGGCCAGCACCGGCGGGACGTGCTGCGGGGCGCGCTGATCGGCGCGGCCGGCTTCGAGCTGCTGAAGATCCTGCTCGCCTCCTACCTCGGCTCGGTCGCCGGCCGCAGCCTGTACGGGGCGTTCGGCGTGCCGGTGGCCCTGCTGCTGTGGATCAACTTCGTCTGCCGGCTGCTGATGTACTGCGTCTCCTGGACGGCGCTCGCCGACACCGCCGCCGCCCGCGACCGGGCCCGCGACCGCGCCCGGGAGGCGATCGCGGCGGCCGACGAGGCGGACGCGGCGGACAGGGCCGAACGCGAGGAGGCGGCCCCCCGGTGATGCGGACCGCCTCCCCGAGACCCCGCGGGGCCGCTCGACGGTCCTACTCGTCGGCCCCCGGCCGGGCCGCGCGGCGTCGCAGCACCACCACGGCCGCCGCGCCGCCCGCCGCCAGGCAGGCCGCGACGGTGAGCCACCCGGGCAGGCCGATGCCGTCCGGGTCCTCGC
>NZ_JBSGFD010000172.1:0-18212 GCF_053603215.1 Kitasatospora sp. NPDC004240
GCCGCCGGCCCGCGCGGCCCGGTCCAGGAAGAGGGCCACCGCGCCGCCGTCCGGCCCGCCGGACAGCGGGCCGACCTCGTGCACCCACTCGTCCGGCAGGCCGATCGCCTCCTGGCTGGTCGCCAGGATCCGCAGCCGGGGGCAGGCGGCGAGCAGCCTCGCGGCGAACCCGGCGACGCCGTCCAGCAGGTGCTCGCAGGTGTCCAGGACGAGCAGGGCGTCACGCTCCCCCAGGACGGCGGCCAGCGCGTCCGTGCCGCCGGCGGAGGGCAGGCCGAGGGCGGCGGCCACCGTCTCGGGCAGCAGGGCGGGATCGCGCAGGGCGGCCAGTTCGACCAGCCACCGGCCGTCGGCCGCCCGATGGCCGCGCGCGGCGTCCAGGGCGAGCCGGGTCTTGCCCGTCCCGGACACGCCGGTCAGGGTGACCAGGCGGTGCCCGCGCAGCAGCTCCCGTACGGCGGCGACGTCCTCGTCCCGGCCCAGCAGCGGGCCGCGGACGGCGGGGAACCCAGCCGGCGGGGCCGGTTCGGCCACCGGGGCGGGAGCGGCCGGGGCGACGGCCACGACCGGGCCCGGCGGGGCCGCCAGCTCGGCGTCCTGGGCCAGGACGGCGGCCTCCAGCGCGCGCAGCGCCGGGCCCGGGTCGATGCCGAGCTCCTCGGCGAGCGTCCGGCGCGCGGAGCGCAGCGCGCCCAGGGCGTCCGCCTGCCGGCCGCAGCGGTACCGCGCGAGCGCCAGCAGCTCCCAGCCGCGCTCGCTCAGCGGGTGCACCGCGGTGTGCTTCTCCAGGTCGCCGACCACCGCCGAGTGGCGGCCCAGGGCGAGTTCGGCGGTGAACAGCTCCTCGTACGCGGCCAGGTGCAGGCCGTTCAGCCGGGCGCACTCGGGCCCGGCGAAGTCGGTGTCGGTGAAGTCCGCGTAGGCCGGTCCGCGCCACAGCGCGAGCGCCTCGCGCAGGTCGCCCGCCGCGCCGACCGCGTCCCCGCCGCGCAGCCGCTGCTGCCCCTGGGCGACCAGGGCGGTGAAGCGCTCGGCGTCCACAGCCCCGTCGGGCAGCCGCAGCGCGTACCCGGTGCCCTCGCGGACGACGATCCGGGCGGGCCGGCGGGCCGGGCGGCCGGGCTCCAGGGCCTTGCGCAGATGGGCGACGTAGGAGTGCAGGGTGGCGGGCGAGGGGGTCTGCGCCGACTCCCAGGCGTGGTCGATCAGGGCGTCGGCCGAGACCATCCGGCCCCGGGCCGTGACCAGGACGGCGAGGACGGCACGCTGCCGCAGGCCGCCCAGCGACACCTGCCGCCCGTCGACCTCCGCCGTCATCGGCCCCAGTACGCCGACCCGCACCTCCACCGACCCGTGCCTCCTCCGCCCGCCTGTCCGCCCCGCCCGTCCGCCTCGCCCGGGGCCGCGCACAGCCTGCCACGCGCCCCGCGCCCGATCGACCACGGGGGTCGCGTTCTCCCAGGTGGGAGCCGGTGGACTCGCGCGCCGGGGGGCGTGACCGACCGTCACCGGGCCGACGGCCGCGACCGGATCCACGCACGGGGGCCGCGGCCCGGTTCCCGGCGGTCCCGCACATGGACGGCCGTGCCCGCACGACGGCCGGGCCCCGGGGTGCCCGGGGCCCGGCCGTCGTACTCTCCCGCTGTGGCGCGCCGCCGCGCCGTCAGCCCAGGTTGGGCCGCAGCCAGCGCTCCGCCTCGGCGAGGTCGCAGCCGCGCCGGCGGGCGTAGTCCTCCAGCTGGTCGCGGCCGATCCGGCCGACCGTGAAGTAGCGCGAGGCCGGGTGGGCGAAGATCAGGCCGCTGACGCTGGCGGCGGGCGTCATCGCGTACGACTCGGTGAGCCCGATCTCCTGGGCGTCGGCGCCGAGCAGCTCGAACAGTTCGCGCTTCTCGGAGTGGTCGGGGCTGGCCGGGTAGCCGAGGGCCGGGCGGATGCCGCGGAAGCGCTCGGCGTGCAGGTCCTCGACCAGCGGGTCGGCGTCCGGCTCGAACCACTCCCGGCGGGCCTTCAGGTGGACGTACTCGGCGAAGGCCTCGGCGAGCCGGTCGGCCAGGGCCTTGACCATGATCGCCCGGTAGTCGTCGCGCTCGGCCTCGTACCGGGCGGAGAGCTCCTCGGCGCCGTGGACGGCCACCGCGAAGCCCCCGAGGTGGTCACCGGCCGGTGCCACGTAGTCGGCCAGGCAGCGGTTGGCCCGGCCCCCCGGCTTGACGGTCTGCTGCCGCAGCATCGGCAGCCGCACCCCGTCGACCACCAGGTCGTCGCCCTCGGCGTGGGCGGGCCAGAAGCCGTACACGCCCCGGGCCCGCAGGTCGCCGTCCGCGATGATCTTGTCCAGCATGGTGGTGGCGTCGTCGAACAGCTCGCGGGCCTCCGGCCGCTCCAGGATCGCCGGGTACTTGCCCTTGAGGTCCCAGGCGAGGAAGAGGAACTGCCAGTCGATCAGCTCCCGCAGCTCGCCGAGTCCGGGCTCGACCGCCCGGGCGCCGGTGAAGGCCGGCACCGGCAGGTCGGTGAAGTCCACCCGCTCCCGGTTGGCGCGGGCCTCGGCGAGGGTGAGCGAGGCGACCCGCTGCCGGGCGCCGTGCTGCTCGCGCAGCCGCTCCTGCTCGGCCCGGTTGGCGGCGTCCAGCCCCGCCGCGCGGCCGGGGTCGAGCAGCTCGGAGACCACGCCGACCACCCGGGAGGCGTCCAGCACGTGCACGGTCGAGCCCTCGTAGGCGGGCGCGATCCGCACCGCCGTGTGCTGGCGGGAGGTGGTCGCGCCGCCGATCAGCAGCGGCAGCTCCAGACCGCGCCGGCTCATCTCCTCGGCGACCGACACCATCTCGTCCAGCGAGGGCGTGATCAGGCCGGAGAGGCCGATCGCGTCGGCGCCCTCGGCGACCGCGGTGTCCAGGATCCGCGCGGCCGGCACCATCACGCCGAGGTCGATCACCTCGTAGTTGTTGCAGCCGAGCACCACGCCGACGATGTTCTTGCCGATGTCGTGGACGTCGCCCTTGACGGTGGCCAGCACCACCTTGCCCTGGCCGCGCCCCGAACCCTTCTCCTGCTCCATGAAGGGCTCCAGGTAGGCGACCGAGCGCTTCATCACCCGGGCGCTCTTGACCACCTGCGGCAGGAACATCTTCCCCGAGCCGAACAGGTCGCCGACGATCTTCATGCCGTCCATCAGCGGCCCCTCGATCACGTCGAGCGGCCGGCCGAACAGCTGCCGGGCCTCCTCGGTGTCCTCCTCCACGAAGTCCACCAGGCCGTGCACCAGCGCGTGCGAGAGCCGTTCCCGGACACTGCCCTCCCGCCAGGAGAGATCGGCCGTGCGCCGGACGCTGCCACCGCCGGTGACGGTGGAGGCGTAGGACACCAGCCGGTCGGTGGCGTCCGGACGGCGGTCGAACAGCACGTCCTCGACCAGCTCCAGCAGCTCGGCCGGGATGTCCTGGTAGACCGCGAGCTGTCCGGCGTTGACGATGCCCATGTCCAGCCCGGCCCGCACCGCGTGGAACAGGAACGCCGAGTGCATCGCCTCGCGCACCACGTCGTTGCCCCTGAAGGAGA
Organism: Kitasatospora sp. NPDC004240; assembly: GCF_053603215.1. Taxonomy (NCBI): domain Bacteria; kingdom Bacillati; phylum Actinomycetota; class Actinomycetes; order Kitasatosporales; family Streptomycetaceae; genus Kitasatospora; species Kitasatospora sp. NPDC004240. Next base: position 3,565 of record NZ_JBSGFD010000172.1, read on the forward strand.
ACGACAGGTTGGAGATGCCGCCGCTGGTGCGCGCGCCCGGGCAGCGCTCCTTGATCAGTGGCAGGGCCTCGATGAACGCCTTGCCGTACCCGTTGTGCTCGGCGATGCCGGTGGCGACGGCGAGCACGTTCGGGTCGAAGACGATGTCCTCGGGCGCGAACCCGGCCCGCCCGACCAGCAGGTCGTACGCCCGGGCGCAGATCTCCACCTTGCGCCCGGCGGTGTCGGCCTGGCCCCGCTCGTCGAAGGCCATCACCACCACGCCGAGGCCGAAGTCGCGGATCCGCCGGGCCTGGGCGAGGAACGGCTCCTCGCCCTCCTTCAGGCTGATCGAGTTGACCACGCCCTTGCCCTGCACACAGGCCATGCCCGCCTCGATCACGCTCCACCGGGAGCTGTCGATCATGATCGGGATCCGGGCCACCTCCGGCTCGGTCGCGATCAGGTTGAGGAAGGTGGTCATCGCCCGCTCGCTGTCGAGCAGGTCGGCGTCCATGTTGACGTCCAGCAGGTTGGCCCCGCCCCGGACCTGCTCCAGCGCCACGTCCACCGCGGCCTGGAAGTCCTCCGCCTCGATCAGCCGGCGGAACTTCGCCGAACCGGTGACGTTGGTCCGCTCGCCGATCATCACGAAACCGGTGTCCGGCCCGATCTCGAACGGCTCCAGCCCGCTGAACCGGGTCGCCGCGGCCGGCTCGGCGAGGGCACGCGGGGCGACCCCGCGGACGGCCTCGGCGATCCGCTCGATGTGCGCCGGGGAGGTGCCGCAGCAGCCGCCCACCACGTTCACCAGGCCCGCCCCGGCGAACTCCCCGAGCAGCCGGCCGGTCTCCTCCGCCGTCTGGTCGTAGCCGCCGAAGGCGTTCGGCAGACCGGCGTTCGGGTGGCAGGCCACATGGGTGCCCGCCAGCCGGGACAGCTCGGCCACGTACGGGCGCACCTCGGCGGCCCCCAGCGCGCAGTTCACGCCGACGATCAGCGGCTCGGCCCGCTCCACGGAGCGCCAGAACGCCTCCACCGTCTGACCCGACAGGGTGCGGCCGCTCAGGTCGACGATGGTCACCGACAGCCAGAGCGGCAACTGCGGCGCGACCTCCCGGGCGGCGGCGATCGCCGCCTTGGCGTTCAGGGTGTCGAAGACGGTCTCGATCTGCAGCAGGTCGACGCCGCCCTCCGCCAGCGCCGCCATCTGCTCCGCGTACGCGGCCTTGACCTGCTCGAAGGTCACCGCCCGGTACGCCGGGTCGTCCACCTTCGGGGAGAGCGAGAGGGTGACGTTCAGCGGGCCGACCGAGCCCGCCACGAACCGGCCACCGGCCTCGTCGGCGGCCTGGCGGGCGAGGTGCGCGCCGCGCAGGTTCATCTCGGGGACCAGGTGTTCCAGGCCGTAGTCGGCCTGGCCCACGCCGGTCGCGGTGAAGGTGTTGGTGGTGATGATGTCCGCGCCCGCCGCCAGGTAGCGCCGGTGCACGTCCAGGACCACGTCCGGGCGGGTCAGGTTGAGCAGGTCCGGGTCGCCCGTGACGTCGAACGGGTGCGACCCGTCGATCACGTCACCCCGATAGTCGGCCGGCCCGAGCTTCATGCCCTGCAGCAGGGTGCCCCAGGCACCGTCGAGGACCACGATCCGCTCGCCCATCAGCCGCCGCAGCGCCTGCTCGGAGTCACGTCCGGTACGGGAATCATTCATGTCGACCACCTCCGTAGTAATCACCGGAGGCGCCCTTGGTCGAATGGATTCGAGCCGAGCGTGGCGGGGAGGGCCCCGTCGCAGCGCCTCTCGACCCGATTCCCGATCCTAACCGATCCCCCCTCGCGAGAAGCGGCGAATTCACCTCCCCGGCCCACACCCGACACCCCGTCAGAGCCGCGCCCCACAAGGCCCGCCCGTCCCCCACCGGACCACCGGCGAGGGGTTCCGGCGGCACCCCGAACCGGGCCGTTCCAGCGGTCCCGTCCACGCCGGTTCCCCGGCGGCCGACTTCGGAGTGATCCACCTCCGGGACGCCGGGGGACGGGTGGTCACCGGCCACCACCACGACGTGCCCACCTATGTCGCGCCCGGCGAGCCCGGCGGCGACGATGACCTCGCGATCGGCCTGCTCGGACGCTCCAACCGCCACCAGGACGGCACCGACCCCCAGGTCGTCCACGTCGAGGACAGGCGCGGCCCCGCGCATCCCGCATAGGCCGGAGGCCGGGGCCCGGACCGGCGGCTACCAGGCCCTCGCGGGCGAGTACTCGGCCGCCGACCGGCCGGTCATGCGATGAGCCGGCCCGGTACGCCTGGGGGCGTACCGGGCCGGCTCGGTCGGGGCTGCGGTCACTTCGGGTCGCGGTCGTACACGGCCTTGGACCAGCGGTAGCCGAGTACCGCCAGGGCGAGGGACCAGGCGAGGCCGATCCACCAGTTGTGGCCGATGCCGGTGCCGAGGAGCAGTCCGCGCAGGGTCTCGATGGCCGGGGTGAAGGGCTGGTACTCGGCGATCGGCTGGAACCAGCCCGGCATCGCGTCGACCGGGACGAACGCGCTGGAGATGAGCGGCAGGAAGATCAGCGGCAGCGCGTTGTTGCTGGCCGCCTCGGCGCTCGGGCTGATCATTCCCATCCCGACCGCGATCCAGGTGAGCGCCAGGGCGAACAGCGCGAGCAGGCCGAACGCGGCGAGCCATTCCAGGACGGTGGCGTCGGTGGAGCGGAAGCCGATGGCCACGCCGACGGCGCCGACGAGGACGACGCTGACGATCGCCTGCAGCACACTGCCGATGACGTGCCCGATGAGCACCGAGCCGCGGTGGATGTCCATCGTGCGGAAGCGGGCCATGATGCCCTCGGTCATGTCGTTGGAGACGGACACCGCGGTGCCGATGGTGGTGCTGCCGATGGTCATCAGCAGCAGGCCGGGCACGAGGTAGGCGATGTACTCGGAGCGGTCCGCGTGGCCGCCGGCGATGCCCGCGCTCATCACGTCGCCGAAGACGTAGACGAACAGCAGCAGCAGGACGATCGGCGTCAGCAGCAGGTTCAGGGTGAGTGACGGGTAGCGGCGCGCGTGGAGCAGGTTGCGGCGCAGCATCGTGGACGAGTCGCGGACGGCGAGGGCGGGGGAGCTCATCGGGCGGCCTCCTTGGGCTGGTTCGGCGGGGTGGCACCGCCGGTGAGGGCGAAGAACACGTCGTCGAGGTCGGGGGTGTGCACGGTGAGCTCGTCCGCCTCGATGCCGGCCGCGTCGAGCCGGTCGAGGACGGCGCGCAGGTCGCGCTGGCTGCCGTCACTGGGGATCTGCAGGGACAGCGCCTCGCCGTCCCGGGCGGCCTCGCGCAGGGTGACGGCGGCCGAGCGGTACGCCGCCGGGTCGGTGAACCGGAGGCGGACGTGCCCGCCGGGGATCATCCGCTTCAGTTCGTCGGCCGTCCCCTCGGCCACGATCCGGCCGTCGTTCAGCACGGCGATGCGGTCGGCGAGTTCGTCGGCCTCCTCCAGGTACTGGGTGGTGAGGAAGACGGTGACGCCGTCGGCGACGAGCTCGCGGATGATCCGCCACATGGTGTGGCGGGAGCGCGGGTCGAGGCCGGTGGTCGGCTCGTCGAGGAAGATGATCCGCGGATCGCCGACCAGGGTCATGGCGATGTCGAGGCGGCGCTTCATGCCCCCGGAGTAGCTCTGGGCGGGCTTCCTGGCGGCCTGGACGAGGTCGAAGCGCTCCAGCAGTTCGGCGGCGACGCGGCGCCCCTCGCGCCGGGGCAGGTGGTGCAGGTCCGCCATGAGGAGCATGTTCTCCTCGCCGGTGATCAGCCCGTCGACGGCGGAGAACTGCCCGGTGACGCCGATCGCGGCGCGCACCCCGCGCGGGGAGGTGGCGAGGTCGTGGCCCGCGACCTGGACCTGTCCGGCGTCGGCGGTGATCAGGGTGGAGAGGATCTGCACGGTGGTGGTCTTGCCGGCCCCGTTGGGGCCGAGCAGCGCGAACACGGAGCCGGCCAGGATGAGCAGGTCGATCCCGTCGAGCACGGTCTTGTCGCCGTACGACTTGCGCAGTCCGAGGGCGGAGATCGCGGCGGGCGGCTGCGGACCGTCCGCCCGCCTGGGCGTGGGCATGACAGATGAAGGCATGTGGCCCTCCCGTTCGGGGGCTGGGGTGACGGGGCTGAAGCGGCGGAGCTGGGGCGGCGGGGCCGGGGGCGGAGGCGGGGCGGTGTTGCGGCGGGTCAGGCCTTGGCGCGGAGGACGTCGATGTTGCCGTACCGGGTGCGGGCGCGGACCTCGACGGTCTCCTCGGTCTCCTCCGGGGCCCCGGAGGCGGTGAGCATGTTGCGGACCTGCCCGGAGCCCGAGCTGACGTCGAGCCAGGCGGCCGTACCCTGCCGGATGCCGACCTCGATGGCTCCGTAGGCGGTCTCCAACTGGACGGTGCCACGCGCCACTTCGCGGACCCGCAGGGTGCCGTGGGCGGTGGTGGCGATGACCGAGCCCCCGGCGCGCGCGATGTCGATGTCGCCGTTGGAACCGCTCACCCGCAGTTCACCGGTCACGGCGCCGACGCTGGTGGTGCCGTGCGAGTTCTTCAGGACGGCGGTGCCGTCGACGGTGCCGACGCGCACGCTGCCGGAGCTGGTGGTGATCTCGGCCGCGCCGTCGACCCGGTCGACGGTGATCGAGCCGTGGGAGGCGGTCAGGTTCAGCGGGCCGGTCGTGTCGAGGCGCACGTCACCGGACGAAACCTTCACCCGGGCCTCGCCGAGCCGCCCCTCCCCGAGGACCTGCGTCCACTTGCCGGTCAGGTCGACGCGCGAGCCCTCGGGCAGCTCGATCGCGACGTCGACGCTGCCGGTGCGGCCGAACAGGTTGGGCTTGGGCGTCCGGACGGCCAGGATGCCGCCCGTGTACGTGACCTCGGTCTGCTCGGCGGTCCGCACGTCCAGGTCCTTCTTCGGGTCGCGGGGCCGCACCTCGACGAGGGTGTCGAGGCGCTTCTCCGCGCCGAAGCGGATGGAGCCGGCCTCCACGTTGGCGGCGACGGAGATCGGTCCGGGGGTGTCGTAAGAAGGCATGGCTGTACCGTCCTCGTGGGTCTCGATGGCGTCCCCGCTGGTGGGACGCGGTGCGTGAAGTGACGTGGTACGGGTGCGGGTGACGCATTCGGATCGCGCCGGGGGCGTGGGTGCGGCTAGCGCACCCAGCCCGTGATGCTCTGTCCGGTACTCCGGGTCTTCCCCGTGGCGCGCGGCTCGGGGCCTCCGTCGACCGCGGCCGACACGGCCCGGACCAGCCATGCGTTGACCGACAGGCCCTCACGGCTCGCCGCCTCCTCGGCGCGCGCCTTGAGCTGGGCCGGCAGCCGCAGATTGACGCGGGCGGTGCCGCCCTCGTCGCCCTCGACGGGCGCCTGCGCCTTGAGCGGCTCCACGGACCGGGCGGCCGCCTCCGCGGGCATCGCGACGGCGACGGACGGCGGGGTCACCACGAAGTCGGGGTCCAGCCCGCGCAGCCGTACGTCGACCGAGCCCGGCGCCAGCTCGCGGGTGATCTCGTCCATCGCGGCGGAGAGCACGTTGAGCATGGTCAGCCGGGTCGCCGACTCCAGCGGAGCGGTGAGCCGTTCGGCCAGCCGCCGGGCCTCCTCCCCGCCGGCCTCGGCGGCCACCGCGAGTTCGCGTCGGAGGTTCTCGACATACGGGGTGAGGTCCATGACGCCATCATGGCATCACTATGGCGCCATATGCAAGGGCAGGCCGCGCCACGCTTGGCACCAAGCCAGGCACACCCGCCCTGACCTGGCAAAACATGGCGGAGCCAACCTGCGCCACGGCGGCACCACGCACATTCCGCAGTCCCCCGTGGCACTCGATGGCACCACGCGATGCCACGTGATGCCATGTGATGCCACATGGTGCCATCGCCGACACCGCACGGAGGGCCGGACGCCGGGATTCCGGGATGTCCGGTTCGGTACGCACTGCCCGGCGGGCCGCCCGGCAGCGGGTAGCGTCGATCGCTCCGCCCGAACGGGACGGACGAGGGGGAGGACATGGACCGCACCGAACGCGCCGTCCCGCCGGGCGTGGTGGCCGCGGAACGACTCGCCGCCGAGCTGGGGTTCCGGGGGAGCTGCATCCCCGCGGTGGGCCGGCTGCTCGCCCTGGCCGTCGCGTCCAAGCCCGGCGGCACCATCGCCGAGAGCGGCACCGGGGCGGGCGTCGGGACGGCGTGGCTGCACAGCGGACTGCGCGACGCCGCCCGGCTGGTCACCGTGGAGCGCGAGGAGGAGCCGGCCCGCCGGGTGGCCGAGCTGTTCGCGGACGACGACCGGGTCAGCGTCCTCACCGGCGACTGGCGACTGCTCGAACGGCACGCCCCGTTCGACGTGTTCTTCTGCGACGGCGGCGGCAAGCGCGACGCCCCGGACCGGGTGGTCGACCTGCTCGCCCCCGGCGGCCTGCTCGTCCTGGACGATTTCACGCCGTCCCCGCACTGGCCGCCCCGCTTCGGCGGCGAGGTGGACGAGCTGCGCCTCCACTACCTCACCCACCCCGCCCTCCACGCCACCGAGATCCTCACCACCCCGGCCACCTCCGCCATCGTCGCCACCCGCCGCCCGTAGCCCGTAGTCCGCGCCGGGAGGCCGGGCAGCGCCGGCCAACATTACAGAGAGTTCTCTGCAGAGAAAGCTATGCAGAGAACTATCTGCATCCTATGCTTCCGGTATGACCACCGAGCACCCGGAACAGTCCGAGCCGAAGTCCGAGCCGCCCACCGCTCCGTCCGGGCGGCCGCAGCGACGGCTCGACGCCCGCAGTCTGCGCGGGCTGGCCCACCCCCTGCGGATGCGGATCTTCGAGCTGCTGAACCTCGACGGCCCGGCGACCGCCACCCTGCTCGCGGAGCGCCTGGGCGAGAACACCGGCACCGTCAGCTGGCACCTGCGCCACCTCGCCGACCACGGGTTCATCGAGGAGGAGACCGGACGCGGCACCAAGCGCGAACGGTGGTGGCGGCGCGTCGAGGTCTCCAACCGGCTCGACACCGCCGACTTCCGCGAAGACCCGGCGAGCCACGCCGCGCTCTCGCTGTACATGCACGAGGTGGTCAAGCAGTACTTCGACCGGGTCACCGAGTACGTCACCGAGGACTGGCCGGACGACTGGCGCAACTCCGGCAACATCTCCGACTGGAGCCGGCTGCGCCTGACGCCCGACCAGCTCCGGGCGCTCAACGCCGAACTGGCCGCGGTGGTCGAGAAGTACACCCCCGCCCCGGACGCCGAGCCCGACCCGGGGGCGATGCCGATCGTCGTCCAGCTGCAGTCCTTCCCCCGCCGCACCCGTACCGAGGCCCGCGCCGACCACCGGAGCGCCGAGTGAACCGCACCGCATCCGGCGGACTGCTCCGCCGCCACCGGGACTTCCGGCTGCTCTTCACCGGCGAGGTCGCCGGCAAGTTCGGAGCGGCGCTGACCACCCTGTCGTTACCCCTCATCGCCGTCGCCGCCCTGCACGCCACGGCCTTCCAGGTCACCCTGCTGGTCGCCGCCAAGTGGCTGCCCTGGCTGGTGATCGGACTGCCGGCGGGCGCCTGGGTCGACCGGATGCGCCGGCGGACCGTCATGCTGGTCTCCACCGCGGTCTCGCTCGTCGTCCACCTCACCGTCCCCGCGGCCGCCGGGGCCGGCCTGCTCACCTTCGGCCAGTTGCTCGCGGTCGCCGCGGCGGCCGGCACCGCGGAGGTCTTCTTCCAGACCGCCTACACCGCCTACCTGCCGACCGTGGTCGCCGAACCCGACCGCGCCGAGGGCAACGCGGCCCTGCACGGCAGCGCCTCCGCCGCCCAGATCGTCGGCCACGGGGCCGGCGGCGCCGTCGCCCAGGCCTTCGGCCCGGTCAACAGCCTCTTCGTCAACACCGTCGCGTCCCTCGTCGCGCTCGCCTCCACGGCCTCCATCCGCACCCGCGAGCCCCTGCCCCGCGGCGACACCAGCACCGATACCGGCCGCCCGCCCCACCGCCGGCTGCGGCAGGACGTCGCCGAGGGCCTGCGCCTGATCACCGGCGACGTGTGGCTGCGCACCTTCGTCCTCCACGGCGCCCTGGCCAACATGGCCCTGACCGCCTACCAGTCGATCCAGGTGGTCTTCCTGATCGAGCGGGCCCGGCTCTCCGAGGGGGAGATCGGCCTGGTCGTCGGTCTCGCCGGCTCCGGCGGCGTGGTCGGCGCGCTGATCGCCCGCCGGGTGGGAGCCGCCCTCGGCACCGCGCGGGCCATGCTGTTCTTCCTGTTCTGGGTGCCGCTGCTGGTCCTGCTCATCCCGCTGACCGGCCCGGGTGCCGGGGTGGCCTGCTACGTCGTCGGCGGGTTCGCGGTGGCGGTGGGCATCGTCGCCGGGAACGTCATCCGCGCCACCTTCCAGCAGCGCCACGTGCCCCTGGAACTGCTCGGCCGGATCAGCGCGAGCGGCGCCTTCCTGAACTACGGCACCATCCCGCTCGGCGCCCTCGCCGGCGGCGCGGCCGCGTCGCTGCTCGGGGTCGGGGCCGCCATGTGGCTGACCACCGCGGCCCTCCCGCTCACCGCCGCCGTCCTGTGGCTCTCACCCCTCCGCCGGCTGCGCGACCTCCCCGACGACTCGGTGATCCGCGCCTCCTCGGCCTCCTCCCCCACCGTCGGCGCACCGGTGTGACGAACGGCGGGCAGTGGGGGCGGCCGGGACCTCGGCCGCCCGTCACCGGTCAGCCGACGTGGACGCGCGGGCGCTGCGAGCGGTCCGGCTCCGCCTCGCGCAGCACCTCGCGGGTGACCGGGGCCACCTCGCCCTGGCCGAAGAGGAAGAAGCGCAGGATGTGGTTGAACGGGTTGCCCTCGGTCCACTCGAAGTAGATGTGCGGCAGCTGGCCCGTACGGTCCCGGACCGTCAGCAGCAGGGCGGCGAGCGCGTTGGGGACGCTGGAGCTCTCCAGCGAGAGCACCCGGTAGCGGTCGTGCATCACCTCGCCCCGCACGCTCAGCACCGCCTCGAACTCCGACGGATCCTTGATCGTCACCTCCACGAAGACCAGGTCGGTGTCGGCCGGGATGTCGTGGTGGGCGCGGATCTCCCGCTTCTTGTCCTGGTACTCCGCCAGGTCGCGGCTGTCCGGCTCGTTGGCGACCAGCCGGATCGGCCGGTGGGTGTAGTCGCGGACGAAGCGCTCGGCCGCGTCGTCCAGGACGACGTCGGTCACCCGCAGCTCGAACGCCCGCTTGGCCCGGGAGAGGAACGACACCAGCACGATGGCCGCGATGAAGCAGGCGCCGATCTTGACGCCGTCCGGCCGCTCGGCGATGTTCACCGCGGTGGTGTAGACGAAGACGGCGGCGATCACGGCGAAGCGGACGGTCCAGCCGTGTTCGAGGGCCTTGCGGGCGGCGATGGTCACGGCGATCGCCGCCGAGGTGATCAGCACCAGCACACCGGTGGCGTACGCGCCGCCCTGGGCGTCCACGCTGGCGTCGAAGATCCAGGTCACCAGGAAGGCGATCAGCGTCAGCACGATCACCATCGGCCGCACCGCCCGCGCCCAGTGCGGCGCCATGCCGTAGCGCGGCAGGTAGCGGGGCAGCAGGTTGAGCAGCCCGGCCATCGCCGAGGCGCCGGCGAACCAGAGGATCAGGATGGTCGACACGTCGTAGACGGTGCCGAAGGCGCTGCCCAGGTACTCGTGGGCGAGGTAGGCGAGCGCGCGGCCGTTGGCCTCGCCGCCGGGCTCGAAGGCCGCCTTCGGGATCAGCAGGGTGGTGATGAAGCTGGTGGTGATCAGGAACACGCTCATGATCAGCGCCGCGGTGGTGAGCAGCTTGCGGGCGCCGCGGATCCGCCCGGTCGGTTCCTCCTCAGTGTCGTCCGGGTCGCCCTGGATGTGCGGCATCACGGCCACGCCGGTCTCGAAGCCGGAGAGACCGAGTGCCAGCTTGGGGAAGACCACCAGCGCCACGCCGATCATGGCGAGGACGTTGCCGTGCTCGGCGGTCAGCGCGTCGGTCCAGTCGCCGAACAGCGCCGGGTCCTCGAAGACCTGGACGAGGCCGACGACCACGACGACCACGTTCAGCGACAGGTAGACGGCGACCAGCACGACCGCGAGCCCGATCGCCTCGCTGAAGCCCTTGAGGAAGACCCCGCCGAGCAGCGCGATCAGCACCAGGGTGATCAGCACGTTCTCGCCGTGCAGCGCGCTGGTCAGGTGCGGGTTCTCCACCAGGTGAGCGGTGGCGTCGGCGGCCGAGAGCGTGATGGTGATCATGAAGTCGGTCACCGCGAAGCCCAGCAACGCCAGCACGAACAGCTTGCCCTGCCAGAACGACAGCAGCCGCTCCAGCATGGCGATCGACCCCTCGCCGTGCGGGCTCTCGTGCGCCACCCGCCGGTACACCGGCAGCGCCCCGAACAGGGTCACGATCACCAGGACGATCGTCGCCACCGGCGACAGCGCCCCGGCCGCCAGAGCGGCGATGCCCGGCTGGTAGCCGAGGGTGGAGAAGTAGTCCAGGCCGGTCAGGCACATCACCCGCCACCACGGCCGGCCCTCGTGCTCCACCGGCGCCTGCGCGTGCGGCCCCGGATGCTGCTTGGCCCGGTCGGCCAGCCCCTCCAGCAGCCAGGCGCGGAACCTCTGCCGCGCCGACCGCCCCCCGCTCCCTGCCACCGCCGACGACGGATCCACGCGCACCCCTGTCCAGCGCACCCCGGAACGGCACCGGGCAGGCCCCGGCGCCCGGGTCAGGCTACGCACGGCGCGCCCGGCCCCGGCCGAACCACCCACCCGGCACGCCCCCGGTCACCCACCCGGCCCGCTCCCGGCAGGCCCCCGGGGGCCCGGCGGGAAACCCTTCGACCGGGACCGCCCCTCGACCCGATCATGGACGCATGAACAGCACCACGGCAGCCGACGACCTGCAGAACCGTGCCGTCCTCTGGAGCATCGGGGAACTCGACGGCCCCGGCATCGTCGGCGCCGCCTGCGACGCGCTCGTCGCCGGACTCGACACCCCCGGCCTGCGCCGCCTCGCCGCGTGCAGCCGCGACGAGGCCCCGTACGACGTGCCCGTCCTGCTCCCCGAGGCGCTCGGCGAGCTGGGCCTGACCTACCACCCGCCGGGCGGTGAGACCGGCCGGGAGGCCGTCGCCCGTACCCTCGCCCGCCGCCTGCTGACCGGCGAGCTGAGCCCCCGTGACCTCGCCGACCGCATCCACCGGCGCTTCGGCCACGGCCTCGACCTGGCCGAACCGCTCGCCGCGCTCGCCGACGACTACGGCATCCTCGGCTACACCGACCGAACGGAGGCCGAGATCGACGCCGACGTCCTCGCCGAGGCCCGGCGCCTCGTCGAGGGCGGCTGAGCCCGCCCACGGGTGCGTCAGTCCGCGGCAAGCTCGATGAGCGACTCCCGGTAGTACCACAGCCGGTCGGCGAGCGTCCGCTCCACGTCGGCATCGGTCGTGGTGGCCAGGCTTCGCAGGTGGTCGGCGAGGTTGTCCCGCTGCGAGTGGTCCGAGGCCTCCAGGTACGCGGCGGTACGGGCGACGCCGGCCGCGAGGAGCAGCCGGTGCGGCACGCCGAACCAGGTGTCGAAGCTCCGGCAGACCGCCGACCACAGCAGCCACACGTCCTCGACCCGCCGCTGCCGGGCGACCAGCAGGGCGGCGATCTCCATCGCCTCGGCGAAACCCCAGGCGTGACCGTGGTGGTGGGTCTCCTGGATCAGCAGGTGGCGCGCGAAGTCCCCGGGACAGGCCTCGGGAGCCAGGGCGATCGCCTCCAGCACCTCCCGCCGGTCGTCCCGGCGGATGTCCACCGGCAGGCCGTCAGCGGTGCGCGACGCCTCGAAGTCCAGCAGCTCCCACCGCTGCGGGTCCTCGTACCACCACGCGGGCTCGGGGACGGTGGACCTGCTCATGACGGTGCTGCTCCTCGACGGGACGGGATGTGACGGACGGACGAGCGCATCCTCCCGCCCCGACGCCGCCTCCCGCCAATGGTTTGCGGGGCCGGCCGGCGCCGGCACGTCGTACCGCAGGAGGAGGGCGGATCACTCCGGCGACCGACTCGGCGACAGGTGCCCGCTGCATAGGCTGCCGCCGTGCACCGAGTCCACGCCTGGTTCCTTCGTCATCCCACCGTCGGCGACGACGCGTGGGCGATCGGCCTGCTCGTCCTCGGCGGCTGGACGATCGCCGGCCTGCCACGCCCGTACGGTCCCGCGCACCTCGCCCTGCTCGGCCTCACGGCGGCGCTCGCCGGGCTGACGGTGCTCCGCCGGCGGTTCCCGAACGCCACCGTGACGGCCTCGCTGGCGCTGGGCGCCGGGCAGCTGCTGCTGGGCCTCGGAGCCGGTCCGGTGAACCTCGGACACCTGCTCATGATCCGCTGGGCGGCCTCCCACGGCTCGCCCCGGATCTCAAGGGCCGCGCTGGCCGGCGCACTGGCGGCCGGACCACTCGCCGTCTGGCGCGACGTCCTCGACCGGGGGCAGTTGTTCCCGCTCTCCACCGATGAACGGGCGATGGTCGCCGCCCTGTACTCGCTGCCCGTCATCCTGTGCTGGGTGTGGGGCCGCTGGGCCCGCGAACGCCGGGACCACCTGGCCGTCCTGGCCGAACGCGCCGAGTCCGCCCGGACGGCGATGGTCCGGGACGCCGAGCGCGCCAGGATCGCCCGGGAGCTGCACGACGTGATCACGCACGACCTGACCGCGATGACCGTCCAGGCGGGCGGCGCCGAACACGTCCTCCGCGTCCGCCCGCAGCTCGCCAAGGACGCCGCGCACGGCATCGGCTCACTGGGGCGCCGCACGCTCGCCGAGATCGCCCGTCTGGAGCGGCTCCTGACACCCTGAGCACCGGCCCGGCCGCAGCGCCGCGCGGGCGTTCGGGCCGGCGCCCACGTTGTACACCGGGTGACCTGACCTCAGGCCTTGTCGGCCGGAGTGGCGGGCTCGTCCGTGCCGAAGGCACGCTCGGCGGCGGTCGTGACCCACACCGGGAACTGCTCCACGGGTATCGCGGGCGAGGCGGGGTAGTCGGGGCGGATCGCGCCCTCGGGGAAGAAGGCGACCCTGCAGCGCCGGCAGAGCCACCCGTCCTGCCACACCCGGTGGTGCAGCTCCCACTGCGCCTCCTTCGCGGGCAGTTCCTCCGCCGACTCCTTCGCCTTGTCCTTCGCGTTCGACCGCACGGCCAGCCCGATCAGCAGCAGGACGCCCGCCAGAAGGAACCAGCCGCTGCGGTAGCCCATCTGGTAGGCGACGCCGTTCCTTTCGAGCGATTCGCCGCCGCTGAGCAGCTTCGCGACGCCGAGCAGCAGGCTCAGGCCCGAGGCGGCGAAGAACGCGACCGCCCCCTCGGGCGTCCCTCCCTTCGCCGCCTGCGGCCGGGGCGGCGGCGCCAGCAGGGCCCGTGTCGGCTTGTCGAGCGGCTGTACGGCGTCCTCCAGGACCTGCGGTAGGGCGACCGACTGGTCCGGCGCGGCGCACTGGGGGCAGGTGGCACTCATCGAACGGTTCGCTCCGTATCGGGGGATCGTGCGTGAACGGTGAACGCGTAGTACAGCACACAGAGGTGACAATCGGTCACCCGGTTTCCGTGCGACGAGCACGAGGCCGGCCCCGGGGGCGAACCCTCCGGAACCGGCCTCGTCAGGTCATGCCGGGCGGACGGTTCAGTCCGGCGGCACCAGGGTGTAGTTCGGCGGGGCCCCGATTCCGGGTTCCCGCAGCCGGTCGATGGGGATGAACGTCGCACCGTCCGGCACCGGGCACCGCGAGATCGAGATGCCGACCACGCAGGTCTCGCACCACAGCGACGCGTACCCCACGCCGGAACCGGCCGGCCCCACGAACACGAGCCTCAGGGTGGGACTCCCACAGCGGGGACAGGCCACCTCGGGGGCGTCGGGAACGGCGGCGAGAACGTCCTGATAGGCGTTCAGCCAGTCGTCCCACGAGGCCTGGTGATACCGCATGACGTCTATCGCTCCCTCACTTCGGGGTGGACGCTACCGGACATGCTGCCCCACCTTGTCCCACCATTCATTCTCGTACGCGTAGGCACGGTCCTCCCACGGGGACGCCTCCTCCTCCGACTTGGGATAGGGATGGCCCTTCCGGATGTCCTCGACGTGGAACTTCTCGTGCACCAGCGTCCGGGCCAGCGTCTCCTCGTTCAGGAACGCGTCGCGTGCGAGGACCACGGTCTGGTCCGGCTTGGTGAAGCCGCCGATCCCGGCGGTTCCCTTCCGGAGTTCCACGGTGATCCCGGTGTAGTCGATGCCGAACTTCTCGGCCGTGGAACGGATCACGTCCATGTTCATCAGCATCTTCGGCCCGGTCCCGGTCCGCCTCGCCCGCTGGAGGGCGGTCTCCCGCTCCAGGGCGGCGAACGGATCGGCCACCGCGGCCGCTCCGAGCCTGCCCCGGCCCGTCATCCAGCCGCTCAGGCTGCCGAGCCCGGCGACCGCCACCTGCTGGGCGAGTTCGTCGGCGTTCTTCTCGACGAGGTCTGCGACGTCGTTGCAGCCGAACTCGCGGAGTTTGGCCGCGGCGACGTACATCGCGTAGGCGGGGCGGACGGGGACGTACTTGTCGACGAAGGCGCCCGCTCCGCCGTTGCGGCCGGTGAG
>NZ_JBSGFD010000173.1:0-18110 GCF_053603215.1 Kitasatospora sp. NPDC004240
GCCTCGGCGGCGGTGTCACCGGCGCGGCGGGCGGCGCGGTGCAGGGCGTCCCAGGGCTGTTCGGGCGAGACGCGGGCCGGGCCGTCGGCGACGTTGACGTACCAGTCGCCGCCCAGGTGCATGCGGTGGGGGAACGCGATCGTCTCGCGCACGGCTCCGCCCAGGTCGCCGCCGAGCGCGCCCGCCGTGGCGTGGTGCAGGACGTCCAGGGCCTCCAGTGCCCGGCAGGCGCCCTGCCACCAGTAGAGGGAGCCCTCGTCGATGGCGCCGTCCGCCGGGATGGACGCGAGGTAGTGCTCCAGCCCGGCGACGGCGAGGTCGACGGCGTGCGTACGCGGTTCGCCGTCGGGCATCAGGACGAGTGCCGCGACGAGGACGTTGCCGTGGATCCAGGCGCTCCAGTTGTGGACGTCGCCGGAGAGGCCGAGCCAGTGCCAGTCGCGGCGGGCGGTGAACGGGGTCAGCACCCTGACGTCGGCCTCGTGGCGGATCCGGGCCCGCAGGCCGGGGTAGCGCTCGTCGAGCGGGCAGGCGAGCAGGTGGTCGATCCAGGCCAGTTGGGCCGCGACCTCCCCGGCCCCGAGGTCCAGGAAGGGGCGGTGGACGTCCGGCACCACGGCGCCGCGGCCGAAGGTGTCGTCGTGGGCCGGCCAGCACCAGGTGCTCTGTTCGCACAGCAGCGTCACACCGTCGGCCACCTCGTCGAGCCAGCGGGCGTCGAGGGTCACGGCGGCCATCACGGCGGCCCGGCTCAGCCGGTGCTGGCGGGTGAACACGGCGCTCTCGTAGCCGTCCCGGTTCCCGTCACGGGCGTAGCGGGCGAAGCCGCTCGCGAGCGGGAGCGGCCAGGGGGTGGTGAGGTCGTGCGTGGCGCGCTCCCGCAGCGCGTCGAGCGTCGGCCGGTCCAGGTGGGCGGCCGACCAGGCGGTCCGGTCGTGTGCCGGCGGTACGGGCAGGCAGGCGGCCGGGGCCGCGAGCAGCCCGGCGCAGGACGGGTGCGCGCCGGGGCTGCCGGGGGTCGTGTGCGGCATGGTGGTCCTAGGGATCAGCGGGTCAGACCGGGGTGCCGGCCCGTGGCACCGGGGTGGCGGTCACCGGGCCGGCGGTCAGCGGGGCGAGTGTGTGGCGGGCGTTCGCCCACAGCACGTACAGGGCGGGTGCGGGCAGCAGCAGGAGGCCCGGGACGGGGCGGACGGCGATGACCGCCAGGAGCGTGCCGAGGACCGCGAGGTTGGCCAGGGTCAGGTACCACCGGCGCAGCGACAGGTAGGCGGCCGCGAGGACCAGCCGTCCCGGCAGCGGGCGGCCCGCTGCCAGGACGGCCGTCGTCACACTCACGACCAGGGCGAGGAGCAGGACGAGCAGCGGCGTCACCGGGCCGAAGGCCGTACCGACGGCGAGGCGCAGGTCGGCGGCCAGCACCACCACTCCCGCGGCCCCGGCCGCGGCGGTCGCGACGGAGCGGGTGAAGCCTGTGCGGTAGGCGTGCCAGAAGGCGCGGCCCGTTCGCTGCGGGTCGTCGCCCATGGCCTCGAACGCGCCGAAGGCCCCGGTGAGCGCCGGCCCGCAGAGCACCGACAGGGCGGCGAGCAGCGGCCAGGCAGCCGGCCGGGACGCGGTCACGGCGGCCGCGGCGACGACGGGCAGGGTCGCCACGGCCAGGCAGAGGTTGACCCGCAGTCCGGCGTAGACCGTGCTGAAGACGGTCTCATAGGGCAGCGCGCGCTTCTCCGGCATGCCCGCTCACCCCTTCATTCCGGAGGTGGCGATGCCCTGGATGAAGTAGCGCTGCCCGAGCAGGAAGATCGCCAGGATCGGCAGGACGGAGAGGACCGAGCCGGTCATCATCATGGCGTAGTCGGCGTCGAACTGGCCGATGAACGACTGCAGGCCCAGCTGGACCGTCCAGTGGTCGTTGCTGGTGAGGTAGATGAACGGCCCCATGAAGTCGTTCCAGGTGTTCACGAAGGTGAGCAGCGCCAGGCTCGCGAGCGCCGGCCTGGACAGCGGCAGGATGATCCGCCACCAGATGCCGTACTCGCTCAGGCCGTCGACGCGTGCGGCCTCGCACAGCTCGTCGGGGATGGTCAGGTAGTACTGGCGCATCAGGAACACGCCGAACGCGCCGAACGCCTGCAGCAGGATCAACGACCAGTAGGTGTCGGTCAGTTCGGCCTTCTGCATCATGATGTACTGCGGGATCATGTAGGCCTGCCAGGGCAGCGCGATCGTCGCGATGTAGGCGAAGAACAGGGCGTCGCGGCCGGGGAAACGGACCTTGGCGAAGCCGTACGCGGCGAAGCTGCCGGTGAGCACCTGGAGGAAGGTGATGACCGTGCTGAGCAGGACCGTGTTGCCCAGGTAGGTGGTCAGCGGGATGCGGTCCCAGATGTCGGCGAAGTTGCCCCACCGGAAGGTGTCCGGGATCCATCGGATCGGGACGGTGAAGACCTCGTTGTTGAGCTTGAGCGAGGCGCTGATCATCCACGCGAACGGGACGAGGACGGCCGCGGCGGCGGCGAGCAGCAGTGCGTAGGCGGCGGCGCGGCCGACCAGGGCGGGCGCGGCGTGCCGGCGCCGTGCCGGGCGGGTGGTCGTCGTCATGATTCCCTCCGCTTGTTGAACCAGAACTGGGTGAGGGTGAGGACGAGGACGAGCAGGAACAGGACCACCGAGATCGCCGAGGCGTAGCCGAACTCCCCGTCGACGATGCCCTTCTGGTAGATCTGCTGGGACAGCACGCGGGTGGCGCGGCCGGGCCCGCCGCCGGTCATGACGACGACCAGGTCGAAGATCTTGAAGCTCTGGACGGTCAGCAGGATGAGGACCAGGAAGGTCGTCGGCCGGAGCCCGGGCAGGGTGACGGTGCGGAAGCGCTGCCAGGCGCCCGCGCCGTCCATCGCGGCGGCCTCGTACAGCTCCTTGGGGATGGCCTGGAGGCCGGCCAGGAAGAGGATCATGTAGTAGCCCATGTCCCGCCAGGCGCTGGTGATGATCACTGCGGGCATCGCCCAGGTGGTGCTGGTGGTCCAGCCCGGTGCGTCGGTGACGCCGAGCAGGTGCAGGAACTGGTTGACCGGCCCGGACGCCGGGTTGAAGAGCATGTTCCACACCATCGCGACCGCGACCATCGAGGTGATGTACGGGAAGAACGCGGCGGCGCGGAAGAAGGCGACGCCCGCGAGCCTGCGGTTGAGCAGCAGCGCCAGGCCGAGCGAGGCGGCCACGGTGAGCGGCACGTGCCCGGCCGCGTAGTACAGGGTGTTGGTGAGCGCGACCTTGGTGGAGTCGTCGCGCAGCAGGTGGCGGAAGTTCTCCAGCCCGATCCACCGGGGCGTGTTGTAGGAGTCCCAGTCGGTGAAGGCCAGGGCCAGTGCCGCGATCACCGGGACGAGGGTGATCAGGACGAAGCCGAGGAAGTTCGGCAGGATGAAGCTCCAGCCGACGAGCGTGGTGCGCCACCGGGAGGGGCCGCGCCCGGACGGTACGGGCCCGGCCGGCGTGGTCGCCGGTGCGGCGGTGATGAGGTCTGTCATGGGGGTCCTTCCGGGTGGGCGGGCGACGTCCTGCCGCCCGCCCACCTGCGGGGTTCTCAGCCGATCTCGCCCTTGACGCGGGAGTTCATCTCCTTGATCCCGGCGTCGACGGACTTCTGCTTGGTCATGACCAACTGGTGCTCCTCGCTGAGGATCGTGTCGATCTGCGAGGTCTTCGGGCCGACCGGCATCTCCAGCGCGACCTTGTCCGGGGTGAGCGCCTTCCTGGAGGTGTCGTCGGCGGGCATGCCGGGCAGGGCGAAGTAGGCCTGCCGGGTCTGGTCGGTCAGCAGCGCGGGCACGACGCCGATCGCGGCGACGGCCTTGGCGCCGTCCGGTCCGGTGGCGAAGTTGACGAACTTCTGCGCGGCGTCGGAGTGCTTGGCCTTCTTGTTGACGGCGAAGGCGGTCGGTGAGCCGAAGGTGGTGACGCCGGGGGCCCCGGAGCGCTGGGGCAGCGGCGCGAGCGCCCAGTCGGCGTCGGTGGTGCCGGCCTGCTTGTCGGCCAGCAGCTTGGCGATGAACCAGGTGCCCATCGGCAGCATCGCGGCCTGCTTGTTCTCGAAGACCGACTGGTAGCCGCTCTTCTGGGTGGTGGCGGTCCCGAAGTCGATCGTCGCCCCGGCGTCCTGGACCGCGAGCGCCGTCCGGTACTGGTCGGCGAGGAAGCCGTAGTCGGCGCCGAGCAGGTCGCCGCCGCGCTGCGCGGCCGCGACCGCCTGCACGACCGAGCGCCAGGTGTGGTGGTAAGTGCCGTACACCTTGCTCTGGCCGGAGCCGGAGGTCAGCGACTTCGCCAGTTCGGCGTAGGAGTCCCAGGTGAGGTTGGTCGGGTACGGCTTGCCCGCGGCGTCGAACAGCTTCTTGTTGTAGTACAGGACCCAGAAGTCCTGGCGGTAGGGCAGCGCGTAGTACTTCCCGCCGTCCTGCTTGAACGCCTCCAGGCCGCTGAGTGCGGCGCCGTTGCCCGAGGTGGCGAGCGGGGTGAGGTCCTTGAGCTGGCCGCGGCCGGCGTAGCGCGCGTAGTCGATGACGTTCTTCATGGTGATGACGTCGGTGGTGTCGCCGGCGGCCAGCATCGTGGTGACCTTGGTGGGGTAGTCGGCGGCGAGGATGTCGACCGGCTTGACGGTGATGTTCGGGTTCGCCGCGTGGAAGGCGTCGAACAGGGCCTTGAACTCCGGCGTGGTGGCCATGTTCCAGACGCTGACGGTGAGTTCGACGGGGCCGTTGTCGGCGGCGTCGGACGGGGAGGCGGTGGAGCCGCAGGCGGCCAGGGTGGCGGCGGCGGTCGCCGCGGCGCAGAACGTGAGGAACCTTCTTCTGTTCACGGGGGTGTTCCCTTCTCGGGTCCGGGGGTGGGTGTCCGGGGGTGGTGACGGTGGGGTGGTGGGCGGAGCCGGTGGGGTGTCGGCTCCGCGGTGGGGTCAGAAGGTCGTGGCGGGGGGTCAGAAGGTCGTGGCGGGGGGTCAGGTGGTGGTGGCGGGGGGGTCAGGTGGTGGCGCCGGGCAGCGCCGTGACCGTGGTGACGCCGTCGGGCCAGGTGACCGTGACGGCCGGTGCGGCGGGGGCGCCGACGATCGCGGCCTGCGGCGGAGGGTCCGGCCGGCCACCGAGGGCGAGGGCGGCGACGGTCCACTCCCCCGGCCGCGGGCGGGTCCTGAGCCAGGGCGTGGCCGTCCGGTCCCCCAGCGGGGTGGCGTCGTGAGCCTGGTCGACGCCGGCCTCGGTGCAGCCGAGCAGGCCGACGGTGGTCGAGGTGTGCGCGGCGACGGCGCTGGCGGTCGTGCCCTCGGTCCGTACGAGGGGCGGCCGGTCGGCGGTGACCGGCCAGCCTCCGATGCGCAGCGCGACGACGGCGGGCCAGCCCGGCGCGTCGGCGGGATCGACGTGGACGCAGCGCACCTCCCAGGCCCCGCGCACCAGGGAGACGGTCGTGAGGGTCGCGGCGTCCACGGCCACCCCGGGCCGTCCGCTGCCGTGGTCGGGGGCGGTCCGGTCGGGGTCGACCCAGTGGCAGCGTGCCCGGGACGCGAGGGCGGCGGCGCCGTTCGGCTGCGTCACGGCGAGCGTCTCGAAGCCGGTGCGGTGGGTGGCCCGGCCCTCGGCGTCGAGCAGGACGACCGACTGGTCCAGCGGTGCGTCCCAGCCCTCGTCGGACAGCAGCGGGGCGGTCGCGGTCGAGTACGCCAGGCGCGTGTAGAGCGGTGAGTCGCCGGTGCGGTCGCCCGGGCGGGCGTGGTCGGTGCCGTGGTTGTGGACGCGCACGATGCCGTCGGCGCGCGTCGCGCTCACCACCCAGCCGGGGGCGGCGACGACCGCCGTACCGTCGGACTGCTCGACGGGCAGCGGCTCCTCGGTGCTCGTCCACACCGGGTGGTCGGCGGGCAGGGCCAGGCCGAGCAGCCCCTTCGCCGCCCAGTACGGGGAGCCGGGGCCGGAGTAGCGCTGGGCCAGGCGCCGCCACGGGTGGTGCCAGCCCAGCGTGAGCAGTCCGTCGGCGCCGGGGGCGCCGTGGTCGGCGAAGTGCTTGACGATCCCGACCGCGGCGCGGCGCAGCAGTCCGGGCGCCAGTGCGGTGGTGCCGGCGTACGCGCCGGTCCAGAACGGGGCCGCGGCGGCGAACCGGTAGGTGAGGCTGCGTCCCTGGATGAGCGGTGACCCGTCGGCGCCGACGAGGCGGACGGCGTCGAGCAGGAAGCGGTCGAGGCGTTCGGTGTACCTGGGCAGGCGGGGGGCGGCGAGCTCCTGCGCGCCCGTCATCCGGCTCCAGAGGACCGGGTACAGGTGCAGGGCCCAGCCGTTGTAGTGGTCGTAGCTGCGCTCCGCGCCGTCGCGGTACCAGCCGCCCGGGCGGGCGAAGGACTCGTGCGCGGCGAGGTCGCACTCCATGTCCTCCCGTGACCACGGGCCGCCGACGGAGGCGAGGAACTGCTCGACGACGATGCGGAACCAGACCCAGTTGGTGCGCGGGTAGCCGGTGTCGCCGACCACCTGGGCCAGGTAGGCCACGACCCGCTCCTGCACCCCGGCGCCGAGGTGGTCCCAGAGCCACGGCCGGGTGAGATCGAGGACGAGGGCGATCGACGCCGCCTCGACCTTCGCCTGGGCGTGCTCGCGGGGTGTCACCCAGCGCTCGGGCGAGGCGGGATCGGTGCCGACGGCGATGCCGCGCGCGTAGTGCTCCAGCAGGCCGAGCGGGTCGCGGCCGCGCTCCCCCGCCACCCGGAAGCCGGCCAGCAGGAAGGTCCGGGCGAAACCCTCCAGTCCGTCCACCGCCGTGCCGTAGCCGCCCGGGAGGCCGGGCGGGGTGATCAGCGCATGGGCAGGGGAGGCGTGCCGCCGGGCGGCGAGGAGCAGGCGGTCGCCGAGCGCCGCGACGTCGGTGCGCGTCCAGCCGGTGTACGGCGGGACGTCCTCGCCCGTACGGGACGTGGCCGGGCGGTCCGTTGAGAGCTCGGTGGTCATGCGCTCACCGCCAGGGCCTCGCGGGTGACGGCGTCCAGCGGGGGGTCGCCCCGCAGGAGGCGCTCCAGTTCGTCCAGCGCCTGGTCGCTCATCCGGCGGGTCTCGGTGCCGAGCGAGCCGGCGATGTGCGGGGTGATCATCACGTTCGGCAGCGCCGCGAGAAGGGAGCCCGCGGGCAGCGGCTCGGGGTCGGTGACGTCGAGGATGGCGTCGAGGCGGCCGGTGGCGCACTCGCGTTCCAGGGCCCCGGTGTCGATGACGCTGCC
Source organism: Kitasatospora sp. NPDC004240 (assembly GCF_053603215.1). Classification (NCBI taxonomy): domain Bacteria; kingdom Bacillati; phylum Actinomycetota; class Actinomycetes; order Kitasatosporales; family Streptomycetaceae; genus Kitasatospora; species Kitasatospora sp. NPDC004240. The sequence goes on from NZ_JBSGFD010000173.1 coordinate 7,271, forward strand.
GCGGGCGGTGTTGATGACGGTGGCGCCGTCCGGCAGCAGGGCCAGTTCGCGGGCACCGATCGTGTGCCGGGTCTCGGGGAGTGCGGGCAGGTGCAGGGAGAGGATCTCCGAGCGGCGCAGGAGGTCGTCGAGCTCCACGAGCCGCCCGCCGGCGGCCGCGACGGCGGCGGGGTCGGCGTACGGGTCGCTGACGAGCACCTCCGCGGTGTCGAGCGTGCGCAGCAGGTCGACGACGCGGCGCCCGATCCGGGAGAACCCGACGATCCCCACGGTGCGGCCGTAGTTGGTCAGGTCCTCGCGGTGGCCGACGGCGTTCCAGCCGGCGGGCTCCAGGCGTGAGCGTGCCGCGAGGGGGTGGGCCTTCTTGCCGGCGAAGATGATCGCGGCGAAGGTGTACTCGGCCACGGGGGTCGCGTTGGCCCCGGCGGCGCTGGTGACCAGGACGTCCCGCCGCCACAGGGCGTCGGAGGCGATCGGCCGTACGCTGCCGGCGCAGTGGAGGACGGCCCGCAGCTGCGGTGCGGCGTCCAGCCGTTCGGCGGTGAGTTGCGGGCAGCCCCACGAGGTGAGCAGCACCTCGGCCTGCGCGAGGCGGGCCCGGGTGCGCGGATCGTCGAGGTCGTCGGCCCGGACCGGGTCGCCGAGCTCGGCCAGCGACCGCAGCCGGTGCAGCTGGTCGGGCCCGAACTGGACCCGGTACGTGTCGCGCCGCATCACGAGCAGTGCTTGCGGACGATGGCGCATGCGCTCTGATCCTTCCCTGGTGTCCGACGATCCGAGCGAGCGAAAGTGTGTGTTTCTGTTCGTTCGATCGCTGGCAGGGAGTAGACCGCACGACGAGGGCCCGACACAAGCCCTCGTTTCCGGTTCGTAACGCAATGCGTGTAGATCGAGAGTGAACGCTTCTGATCGAAACGGCCGATCGGCCCGCGCGGGGCTTCGGACGGGCCGCAGCCGCACGCGCCGAGGACGGCGGCCCCCGGGAGGAGCGCGGCACGGCGCCGCCGACGTGCCGCCGACCGACGCCGCAGTTGCGAGCGAACATCTTCGAACTCCTTGAACCCGCGGGCCCGTTCCGGCCTTCGGCACCGGAACGCGATGCCGGTCTCCGGGCCCGCTCCGATGCCGAAGGCCCCCCGCCGCCCGGCTCTGCGGGGCCTGTGCAGTCCATTCGTCCATGGACGGACGATGCCCGGGAGGCCTGGCTCGGCACGGTTGGGCGTCGATGGGATCAATCGGTAGGTAAAGCGTGCGTACCGGCCCCGTGGAGCCGGCGATCAGCCTCTGATCTGCACGGATACGAAGTGTCGCCGCCCCCGCGGGCCGACCGCCGCGCCGGCCGAAGAGAGTGTGCGCAACCCCTTGACACGCCCCCGAAACGCGAGTGTCATTCAGCTACTCGTCGGCCGGTGTTCGCTTCTGATCGATCGTTCAGGGTGACGGACGTACCTCTGAACCGGATGCGCCACCCGCGGTGTTCGCCGACACCCCTTCTGCGGCCCCACCCGCTTCGCTCCAGGAGAGTCCCATGTCCCGAACCGGCATTCCCGGAACCCCCCTCCGCCGCCGCACCGCGCTGTTCGCGGCCGTGTTCACCCTCGCCGCCGGCGCCGTCGCGCTCCCCGCGGCCTCCGCCCCCACCGCGACGGCCGCCACCACCGCGACGCCCTCGTTCGACGTGCTCAGCACCGACGCGACGTTCCAGTGCCGCCGCTCCTTCGGCGGCGGCCTCTACGACGCCACCTCGAACAAGACGTTCATCACCTACAACGGCCCGAAGATGGACGTGTACGTCCGCGCCTACGACCACGCGACCAGCACGTGGGAGACCCCGGTCCTGGTCAAGGCCCAGAACCAGACCGGCCAGTTCGACTACCACAACTACTCGACGCTGGTGCTGCTCCCCAACGGCAGGCTCGCGGTGTTCTTCAACAAGCACTCCGTCGCCTCGTACATGGCCACCGCCCCCACCGCCCACTCCGCGGACGGCACCTGGACCACCAAGCAGATCAGCGGCGACTGGAACGACTACCCCATGCCGGTGGTCGTCGGCGACAAGCTCTACTTCTTCTACTCCCGCAACGACGACGTCAACTACCCCTACCGCAGCTACAAGGTGATGAGCTCCGCCGACAACGGCGACACCTGGTCCGCCGCCTCCACGGTCATCGACACCGGCAAGACCGCCGACAAGTTCAACGAGGTCTACGCCTTCGGCGTCGCCCCGATCAACGGCAGGATCTACATCAGCTACACCCTGTGGGGCGGCCCCAACGGCCACGCCAAGCAGGGCAAGGACCTCTACGTCAGCGTCTACGACCCCACCACCGGCCGGATGTCCAACGCCGCCGGACAGGACGCCGGCAACACCGTCAACTTCGCCGACCTCCCCGCCCACCTGGTCAAGGCCGCCGCACCCGCCACCTCCGGCGACTTCTACGCCACCCACCCGATCCAGTACTCCCAGGTCTGGGCCACCGACTCCGGGCAGATCTACGTCGGCTACGGCGAGGCCCTCAACGGCCAGCGCAACGTCCGCTGGAGCCGGCTCAACGGCACCACCTGGGAGACCGGCACCGTCAAGTCCGGCACGGCCCAGTTCTTCGACATGGTCAAGACCGGCAGCGGCGACTTCGAATTCCTCTACGCCAACGAGGACTTCACCACCCTGTCCAGCACCGCGCTGCGCGGCGGCACCACCCTCGCGCCGATCTTCGACCTGGCCGTCGACAAGGCCGGCACCAACGCCGACCGCATCGACCACGCCGACTACATCGAGAGCCGCAACTCGATCAGCATCATGGGCACCATGGTCGACTACGACACCCGGACGTCCGACTACAGCGGCAAGTGGCCCGTCTTCGCCGTCAAGCGCTGACCCACCGGCCAGGTCGCCGGTCGCGTGTCGAAGCGCGTCGGCGACCTGCCGTTCACATCCCACAGATCGAAGGTGATCGATTATGATCGAAGCGGACGCGGGGGATTACGGGGCTCCAGGACCGCACACCCCGACGCGCCCGGGACAATCGGAGGCGGCCCCTGACCGGGGGACGTGACCAGGAACGAGTGTGGAGGCGCTGTGACCGAGCCCGAATCGCCGCTGCTGCCGGCACAGCGCCGGGAGAGCGTGCTGAAGGAGCTGCGGGAGCACGGCACCCTGCGGGTGGCCGACATCGCCCGGGCGCTGGGCGTCAGCCCGGTGACCATCCGCCGTGACGTCGCACAGCTGGCGGACGAGGGCGTGGTCGAGCGCGTCCACGGCGGGATCCGCCTGCCCCGCCGCACCGTGGCGCCGGCGCCGGTCGTGGCCGCCGCCGAGGACGCGGGCTCCGCCGCTCCCGACGAGGCCGTCCGGCCGTCGGTCGGCATGGTCGTCCCGTCGCTGGACTACTACTGGCCGCAGATCATCCGCGGCGCCCGCGACGCGGCCCCGGACGCCGGTGTGCGCATCGTGCTGCGCGGTTCCTCCTACGACGACGTGGACGACGTACGGCGGCAGACGGCCTGGCTGATGGAGACCGCGGGTATCGAGGGTTTGCTCATCGCACCCCCCACGACCGGTGCGGAGGCGGCCGGGTTGATCGAATGGCTGGCCGGGCTGCCGGTGCCGGTCGTGCTCGTCGAGCGCACCGCGACCTTCGGGGCCTTCGCCGAGCACATGGAGTCCGTCTCCACCGACCACACGTTCGGTGCGGGCCTGGCCGTTCGGCACCTGGCCTCCGAGGGCCATCGCCGGATCGGCTTCCTGGCCTCCGCGACCAGCCCGACCACCCCGGCGGTGCGCCGCGGCTGGCACGAGACGGCGGCCGGGATCGGACTCGACCTCGACGGCAGCCCGGAGGCGATCACCTGCGACCACCGCGATCCGGACTGGCACGTCCAGCTCGACGCCTACCTCGACACCTGCCTGGCCGCAGGCGTCAAGGCGGTCCTGGTGCACTCCGACCGGGAGGCGATCTCCCTGGTGGCCCGCTGCCAGGAACGCGGCATCGACGTGCCGGGCGACCTCGCGGTGGTCGCGTACGACGACGAGGTCGCCGGTCTGGCCGACCCCGCGCTGACGGCGGTCCGCCCGGCCAAGACCGACCTCGGCCGGACCGCCGTCCAGCTGCTCGCGGAGCGGATGCAGGAGGGCGCGGACCGTCCGGTCCACCGGATCCGGATCAGCCCGCGCCTGGTGATCCGGGACTCCAGCACGGCGGCCCGCACGGCGCCTCGCTAGCGGGGCGCGACCTCGGGCGGGGCCGGGCGGGAGCGGCCCGGGGCGGGACCGTGCGGGGCTGCCGGTGCCGGGCCGTGGCGGGCAGGCGGTCGGCCACGGCGACACCCGTACGGCAGCCCGCCGCACACCGACCGGCGGGCTGCCGTACGGGCATGGGCCCCTGGAGCCGTCAGCCCAGCGGCAGCTCCAGCCGGGCCTCGCTCCCGCTCACGGAGCTGACCGTGGTGGTGGTGAGGGCGGGGAGGTCGGAGCCCGCGTAGGAGTACAGCGGGTCACGGCTGTTGACCACCAGGGCGAGCCGGTGGCCGGTCGGCAGGTCGTAGGAGGCGGCCTGGAGGAGCCAGGCGATGCCGGTGTTGACCTTCGGGGTCAGGTCGGTGGCCGTGTACGGCTCGTGGGTGATGATCCGGGCGGTGCCGTCCGGGGCGACGTCGTACAGGTAGGCGACCAAGGTGGCGGCGTCGACGCTGCTGCGCACGGTGAGCCGCACGGTGGCCGCGCCCCGGATCCGGCGGGCCACCTCACCGGAGCCGGTCAGCGGGTCGGTCGACCAGACCAGCAGCTGACCGCGCTCGAAGTCCGCGAGCCTGTACGTCGTGGGGTTGCCGAACCACTCCCGCTGCCCGGCCTTGAGCAGCTCGCCCGCGACGGAGGAGGTCAGGGCGCCGGCCTCGAAGTCCCGCGACCACCCGACGGTCGGCTTGTCGGTGAGCGTGCCGTCACCGGTGTCGTTTGCACCGGTGAGGTACCAGGCCTCGCTGCCGGTGGTGACCTCGTGCCAGGACGCGTACGCCTCGCGGCGCGCCGGGACGGTGATCAGCTTGGTGCCGCCCGGGATGGCGACCGTCTGGTAGGTGAACATGCTCTGGCTGTTCACCGCAGGCCAGTTCGGCACGTCGTTGGCGACGCCGAGCAGATGGTGGTCCAGCCACTCGTAGGCCTCCCGCGTCGGCACCGCCAGCCCGGGGAACGGCGCCCCGAGCACCAGCCCGGCCAGGCCGGGGCCCTCGGGGGCGCCGTGGTCGCCGATCCACAGGTTCAGCCGCTTCGGCACGGTGAGCCGCTCGAAGAGGTCGAGTACCGGGTTGACCGGGAACAGCGTCTCGTGCCACGTGTTCGAGATGAACGTCGGGATGCCCCGCGCGTTCGTCTGGTCGACGTACATCTCCGGGGAGCGCTCGGTGCCCCACGCGACCACCTCGTCGAGGTTCCGGCCGCTCAGGAAGTCCTTGAGGAACTGCTGGGTCCCCTCGTCGAACTTCTCCTCCAGCGGGCCGCCGGTGAAGTCGATCAGCGCCTGCACGGCCTCCAGGTGCCGGGTGCCGTTGTTGTACAGACTGGTGGCGAGGTTCCCCCAGGTGCTCAGCGCGACCACGGCGTCGACCCGGCCGGCCGGGTCGTGCGCGGCGACCAACTGGCTGATCCCGGAGCCGTAGGACTCGCCGAGGAAGCCGATCCGGCTGGGTTCGAGGGACTGCTGCGCGTAGTCGATCACGGACGAGCCGTCGGCCCAGTCGTTGGGCCCGGCCACGTCGACGAAACCCTCGGAGGTCGACGGCCAGCCCGCGATGCCGATGCCGCGCGGCGAGTAGGCGAGCACGTGGTAGCCGCGCTGCGCCAGCTTGAGGTACGCGTAGAGGAAGGGCAGCCAGCCGTACGGGTTCCAGCCGGCGGGCACGATCACCACGGGGTGCGGGGCGTCGTCCTTCAGCTTGATGCTGAACGCCGACAGCCGGGTGCCGTCGTGCGTGACGATGCGGGGAAGTGCGCACGTGGCGATCCGCTGAACCTCGGCCACCAGCTCCGAGAGCTCCGGCGGGAGCTCGACGCCCTCCTCGCCCTGAAGAGAGGTGAGCAGCGCCCGGGACACGTCGACGACGGCCTGATTGACGCTGTGGCCCGGGCCCCAGACGCCGTTGGTGGCGATGTCGGTGAGCATCGCTTCGGTGACCGACGGAGTCGGGTCACTGGTCATTCGGAACCACCTTCTCTGTGAACGGATGCCGATCGGCATCATGATCAGAGCAGGGGGGACCAAGCTGATACGCCATCAACATGCACCGGAACCGGTGATGCTGTTGTGATGCGAACTCTCGCGCGCCCCACCTGCGCTACGCACTCCGGAACTCGGCGCCCCACCGCTCCGCCCGCACAATTCCGGAGCGCATGCTCCACGAACGGCGTCCGCACAGTCCTCTGCACCTACTGCGCCACCGCGCACAGCACGCTCGCCCACCGGAACGACGTGCCCGCCGAGATCACCGACGCCATCCGCGGCGGCCGGCCGATGCGCGACGCCCGCCCGGCCGCCTGGCCGTCTTCACCGCCGCATGCTCGCCATGAGTCCGGGCCACCCGCTCCGGCCGCGCACCGGGCCGGACGCCGAAAAAGGGGGCGCCCGACGGTTGCCCGGAAGGGGAGCCTCCCGTACCGTACTGCCCGCCACGTCGTACTGGTCTAGACAAGAGGCGGTTATCCATGGGCCCGGCCGATGAACGCCCCATCCGCTGGGGCATCCTGGCCACCGGCGGTATCGCCACCGCCTTCACCGAGGACCTGCGCCTGACCCCCGGCGCGGTGGTCGCGGCCGTCGCCTCACGCGACGCCGGGACGGCCCGCGCCTTCGCCGCCCGGCACGGGATCCCGCGGGCCCACGGATCGTGGCAGGACCTGGCCGACGATCCGGACGTGGACGTGGTCTACGTCGCCACGCCGCACGGGCACCACCATCCGGCGGTCGCCCTGCTGCTGGACGCCGGCCGGCCCGTGCTGTGCGAGAAGCCCCTCACGGTGAACGGCGCGCAGGCGCAGGAGCTCGTCGCGCTCGCCCGCGTGCGCGGCACGTTCCTGATGGAGGCGATGTGGACGCTCCTCAACCCCGCGATACGCAAGGCCGCCGAACTGCTCGCCGACGGCGCGATCGGCGAGGTCCGCTCGCTCCACGCCCACCTCGGCTGGCGTGCCGAGGTCGACCGGGGGCACCGGCTCCGGGACCCCGCCGCGGGCGGCGGCGCCCTGCTCGACGCCGGCGTCTACCTCGTCGCGCTGGCCCGGTTCCTGCTCGGTGATCCGGACCGGGTCGACGCGCAGGCCCTGCTGACGCCCGAGGGCGTGGACGAGCACACCAGCGTCCTGCTCGGCCACCCCGGCGGGGCCACCGCATCGCTGACCTGCTCCTTCGCCGCCACACTGAGCCAGAGCGCCGTCGTCCACGGCACCCACGGACGCATCGAGATCCCGGCGAACCTGTTCAACCCGGAGGCGATCGTCCTCCACCGTGAGGGCTCCGAGCCGATCCGCTTCCCCGCCCCGCCCGCCCTCGGGCACGGTTACGGCCCGGAGGCCGCCGAGGTGATGCGCTGCCTGCGGGCCGGATGGACCGAGTCGCCCCTGGTGCCCTTGGACGGCACGCTCGCGGTCCTCCGCACCCTCGACACCGTCCGGGAACGGATCGGCCTGCGGTACCCGCACGACGACCGCGGGTGAACGGGCCGGGCAGCACCCTCAGGCCGCCGCCGCGAGGCTCTCGGGCCGCTCCACCGGGTGGCCGTGGCCCCGACCGCGGATACGGCCGCGGTCACGGCGGGAGGGCAGCTGGACCACGCGGCAGCCGTGCCGCTCCAGTTCCCCGACGACCGCGCCGGCCTCGGCGTCGTCCAGGCCGAACACGTACGGCCCGGGGACCAGCAGGGTGTCGACCAGACCCGCGGCGACGGCCCGCAGCAGGGCGTCCCGGGCCGGCAGACCGTCCGAGGCGCGCAGACCGTTGTCCAGGAACATCACCGGCTCGGGCAGTCCGGCCGCCATGGCGAGGTCCTCCAGCGCCCGGCGGTGGCACTCCATCCCGGTCGTGTCGAAGGGGTACGAGCGGAGGTAGATGGCCGTCCGCGGAGCCGGCCCGGCTCCGTTGCTCCGGTCGAATGCGAACATCTCTGCCACCTGCCTGGTCTCGGGGCCGCGCCGGTTGCTGCGACACCTCCAGGACACCGCCCGCATCGGTAGGTAATCAATGCGGACCCCTACCTACGTACACCCTCGGTCACCGACACCGGGCCACCGGCCACTCCGTGCGACCACCCCGAGAACTCCCCGCCGGGTGCCTCACGCCAGGGTGCCGCGCATCCCCTCGCGGGTCGTGCCCAGCTTCCGCAGCACCTTCGCCACATGCTGCTCCACCGTACGGGGCGAGAGGAAGAGCGCGGCGGCGATGTCCTTGTTGCTCGCGCCGTCACCCAGCAGCCGGGCGACCTCCTGCTCCCGGGGCGACAGCTCGTCGCCGTACCCGGCCCGGCCCCGGGAGGGCGGGCGCTCCTGCCCCAGACCGCGCAACAGGTGGCGGCAGCGGGCGGCATCGGTGGTCGCGCCCAGCCGGTCGTACACCTCGGCCACCTCGGCGACCCGGGCCACCGCGTCGGCGGGCCGGACGCCGGCCAGCGCCTGCGCGACCCGCTCGGCGGCGAGCGCCGCGTGGTACGGCCGGCCGATCCCGGCCCAGTGCGCCCGCGCCCGGTCGAACTCCTCCGCCGCGCGCTCCGGTTCGCCGGCCGCGGCGAGCAGGCCCCGGCACAGGTGCTGCTCTGCGACCGCCCCGGGCGCGTCCAGGCCCTCGGTGCCGTCCCGGTGCCCGCCGGCCAGGTCCTCGGCCACCGCCCGCTCGCCCCGGTGCAGGGCGATCTCCACGGCCGCCGGGACGAGGTCCAGCGCGTACACCCACGCCTCCTTGCGCGGCGCCAGCTCCAGGTAGTCCGCCACCGTCCGCCAGGCCGCGTCCGCGTCGCCGCGGGAGAGCTGGATCCGGGCCAGACCGGCCGCCGCGCCCAGGGCGTTGACGTTCTTGCGCGCGGCGTCCCGGGCCAGCACCCGGCCGAACCGGTCCACCGCCCGGGAGACCCGGCCACGGGCCACCGCCGTGGCGCCCTCCACGGTGGCGAGCAGGTCGTCGACGGCGAGCGGCTCGTCGACGTAGTCGCCGAGGAAGGCCGCGTAGCGCTCGTCCCAGCCGGCCCACCCACCGGCGAACCAGGACAGCAGCAGCTCGTACGAGCGGCAGTGCACGATCAGCGCGTGCGCGTGGTGGCGCCGGGCCAGCGCCAGCGCCTCCCCGCAGTGAACGGCCGCACGGGCGTCCTGGCCCAGGCAGAGCCCGATCTCGGCGGCGTTGGCCAGGGCCCGGGCGGTGTGCCGGACCACCTCCGGGTCGTCGTCGGCGCGGGGCAGCGCGGCGAGCAGGCCGGGCGCCTCGGGGCGGCCCTGCGCGGCCAGCACGGTGATCCGGTTGGCCGCGACCGAGGCCCGTGCGGCCCGGTCGGGACTGTCCGCGATGGTGGCCTCGGCGCGCTCCAGCCAGGCGCGCTGCTCGGCGGCGGAGAACCGGCTGGTCTCCCACATGGCGAGCACCGACATGGCGCGGGCGGCCTGTTCCGGCCGGTGCCCCTCCAGTTCCTCGACGGCCCGCTCGATCTCCGCCTCACCGGCGGGGTCGGCGGCCTGGTTGAGCAGCATCAGCCCCAGGTCGAGCCGGATCTCGCCGCGCGCGGCCACCGGCAGACCCGGGCCGGCCACGATCCGGCGCAGGGTGGCGATCGTCCGGGTGTACTCGGTGGCGTCCCAGGCGATCCGGGCGAGCGAGAGCGCGGCCCGGGCGTGCAGGTCGGCGGGCAGCCGCGGCTCCTCCAGGATCTCGTGCAGCAGGGCCGCCGCGGTGCCCTGGTCGCCCACCGACACGGCCTGGTCGGCGGCGGCCATCGCGTGCTCCAGCCAGGCCCCGGTGTCCCCGAGGGCGCGGGCGTGGTGGGCGATCCGGACGAGCGGCGGCTCGGGCAGCGCCCGCAGCACGTCGAGGGCCCGCCGGTGGAGCTGCTGGCGCACCGGCCCCGGCAGGTTGTCGTACTGCGCCTGCCGGGCGAGCACATGGGCGAAGCCGTAGCTGTCCGGGCCGTGTTCGCGCAGCACCGAGGCCGACAGCGCGGCGAGCAGGGCGTCCCCGGCGGCGGCCGGGTCCAGCCCGGCGCAGGCGGCCAGCACACGCTCCCCCGCCGGAACGGCGAGGACGGCGGCGGCGTTCACCAGGGCCAGGGCCGGCGGCGGCAGGCGGTCGGTGCGCTCCGCGAAGATCTCCCGCAGGCTGCGCGGGACGCCGAGCACGGAACCGTCGGGCCGGCCGTCGAGGGTGATCAGGTCCTCCTCGATGACCAGCGGCAGCCCCTCGCTGCGCCGGGCCAGGGTGTGCACCAGCGCCGGGGTCGCCGCTTCGCCCAGCACCGAGCGGGCCATCGTCCGCAGGTCGTCGACGCCGAGGCGGTGGAGCGCGATCTCGGCGCCACTGGTGCCGGGCGGACGGCGGAAGGCGGCGCCGAGGACCGGCGCGCGGCCGGGAACGTCCTCGGCCCGGTAGGTCAGCACCAGCGCGGTGTCGGCGGGCAGGTCCCGGCCCAGCAGCAGGAGCAGCTCCCGGGTGGCCTCGTCGGCCCACTGCACGTCCTCGACCACCAGGACCGCGGGGGCGATCGCGGCCAGCAGGGTCCGCACGCCCTGGGCGACCAGCTGGCGCGGGGCCGGCTGCCCGGGCGGCTGCGGCGGGGCGGCCGGCAGCCGGTCGGCGAGGTCGGGCAGCAGCGG
>NZ_JBSGFD010000174.1:0-18035 GCF_053603215.1 Kitasatospora sp. NPDC004240
CGGGCGGCGTCGCCTGGTACGGCGGCGGGGCGACCGGCGGGCGCTGGGCGTAGCCGGGCGGGGGCTGGTGGCCCGGCGGCGGCTGGTGGCCGGGCTGCTGGTGGCCGGGCGGGGGCTGCGGCGGCCGGTAGCCCTGCGGGGCGCCGCCCCGGGCCTGGTACGGCGGCGGGGCGACCTGCGGGGTCTGCAGCTCCTCCTGGTCGAAGTAGCCGATCTCGGTCTGCTGGTTGCGGTCGCGGGCGGCCCGCAGCTGGGTCTGCCACGGGTGCGGCGCCTCGGGCGGCGGCGGCCCGGCCGGGGCACCGGGGGCGCCCGGCCCGCCGGGGCCCGCCGCTCCGGCGGGCATCACCCGGGTGCGGTCGGCCGCGCCGAAGCCGCCGGGCGGGAGCACCTGGGTGCGGTCCTCGGCGCCGGGCGCGCCCGCGGGGGGCTGGGTGCCCATCATCCGGGTGGCCGCCGCCGGGTCGTACTGCGGGGCGCCGGCCGGGTCGTACGGCGGGGCCGGGGGCTGCTGGCCGGCGGGCAGCACCTGGGTGCGGTCCTCGGCCCCGGAGGCGGCGCCGGCGGCCGCCCCGCCCGGTACGGCGGCCGGCTGCGGGTCCGGCACCAGCAGCGCGCCGACCGCGAGCGCGGCCTCCACGGCGGGCGGCGAGGAGTGCACGCCGATCCCGGCCGCGACCACGCGCAGCCCGCGGGCCAGCGAGACGGCGCTCGGGCGCTGCGAGGGGTCCTTGCGCAGGCAGCGCTCGATGACCGTCCACAGCGGCTCGGGCAGGCTGGTCGGCCGCTGCGGCTCCTGCGCCAGGTGCGCCTGGAGGACGGCCAGCGGCCCGTCGCCCTGGAACGGCTGGCGGCCGGTGACCAGCTCGTACAGCATGATCCCGGCGCCGTAGACGTCCACCGCGGAGGTCTGCGGGCGGCCCTCGGCGGACTCCGGCGCCACGTACGCGGGGGTGCCGACGAACTCGTGGGCGCGGGTGATGCCCGGGGAGTCGGCGAGCCGGGCGATGCCGAAGTCGGTGAGCATCGGGTGCATCCGCTCGGCACCGTCCACCACGGTGGTCGCGAGGATCACGTTGGCCGGCTTGAGGTCGCGGTGGACGATGCCGTCCGCGTGGCTGGCCGCCAGCGCGTCGGCCACCTGGGCCATCAGCAGGGCGCCGGCGACCGGGCTGAACGGACCGTTGCCGCGCAGGTGGCGGGCCAGGTCGGGGCCGTCGATCAGGTCCATCACCAGGGCCAGCAGCTCGCCCTCCACGACCAGGTCGCGGACCCGGACGATGTTGGGGTGGGTGAGCCGCACCAGCACCGAGCGCTCCCGCAGGAAGCGCATCACGATGTCCGGGTCGGCGGCGAGCTCCTCGCGCAGCACCTTGATCGCGACCGCCTGGCCCGGCTCGCTGCCGGGCACCATGACGTCCCCGCGCACCCGTCCGCGCCAGACGGTGCCGGTGGCGCCCCGTCCGAGGGTCTCCTCAAGCAGATACTTGCTGCCGACTGGCCGCACCTGTCGCACTCCTCGCCGTGCCGCCCGCCGGGCGATCCTCCGCCGGTGCGGTGGCCTGCCGGGCCCGTGTTTCCGGCCACTCTAACGGTGTCCGTTCAGGTTTTTGAGGTGCCCGGCGACGCGTTCGCGCGGGTTCCGGGGGATCCCCCGGGGAGGGTCCCGGAGGCGGCGGGACCTGCGCGGGGAGGGTCGGTTGACCTGACCCTCCGTCGACCCCACCATGGCGATGATCGCAAGATCGTCAAATCCGGTACCGTGCGCGGACTGTCCGTGACGGATGGCAGGATGACACTCGCCACTCTTGTGGCCCAACGCCGTCACCCGGGCGGCGCAGGGCCGCCGGCACGCGGCGTCAGCCGCGGGCACCCGGCACCAGGCATGTCAGGACCAGCACGTCAGCATCAGCAGAAGGGACCGCGGGCGAGATGCAGATCCGGCTGACCGTCCTCCGACCGCGCAGCGGCCCGGCCGCCGCCGGCTCCGCCATCCCGTACGTCGACGTGCTGGTCACCGCGCCGGTCGGCACCGCCCTGGGCTCCCTCGCGGGCGCCCTGGCCGGCGCCGTGGGCGTGCGCGGCCCGCGCGCCGCCACCCACGTGCACCTGTACGCCGGGGCGCACCGGGTGGACGAACACACCCTGCTCGGCCACCCCCCGCTGCTCGACGGCGCCGTACTGAGCCTCAACGAGCCCGACCCCACCGCGGACGGCGCCGACGACGAGGGCGCCGCCGCCGAGCTGCGCGTCGTCGGCGGCCCGGACGCCGGCGGGGTGCACCGGCTGCACGGGCGGGAGATCCGGATCGGCCGCTCCGGCGAGGCCGACGTCCCGCTCGACGACCCCGACGTCTCCCGGCTCCACCTCGCCCTCCACCTCGCCGAGGACGGCCGGGTCACCGTCCGCGACCTCGGCTCCACCAACGGCACCACGGTCGACGGACGCTTCGTCCCGCCCGGACCGCCCGAGGAGGCCGTCCCGCTCGACGAGGGCGCCCTGCTGCGGATCGGCGAGTCCACCCTCCAGGTCACCGTGCCCGACCCGGCGGACGGCTCCGGGCCGCCCGCCCGCCCGGCCCTGCCCGACGGCCACGGCCACCTCCAGCTCGCCGCCCCCGCCCCCGCCCGGCCGCCGCAGGCCGCCGTCGAGCCGCCGCCCACCGCCGAGCCCCCCGCCGGCCGCCCCCGCGGCCTGCTCTCGCTGCGCCTCGGCCGGGGCGTCGCCGACCCGCAGGCCGAGCAGGAGAGCGCCGAGCGCCGGCACGCCGCCGTCCGCGGCCGGCAGGCCGCCGTCCAGCGCGAACGCTGGCCCGACCCCGCCAGCCTGCTGCTCAACGCCCTCGGCCCCGGCCCCCGGCTCTGGGAGCGCGGCCCCGGCCACCCCGACGCGCTCACCCTGCGCCTGGGCACCGCCGACAGGCCGGCCGGCCCCGGTACCGCGCCCGGCACGGTGCTGCCCGCCGTCCCGGTCACCCTCGACCTGCAGACCGCCGGCAGCCTCGGCCTCAGCGGCCCGCGCGAGCGCCTGGACGCCCTCACCCGCGCCGTGGTCGCCCAGCTCGCCGCCCTCCACCCGCCGACCGGCCTCAGCCTGGTCGTCGTCGACGCCGACCAGGCCCGCGACCCCCAGCAGCGCGCCGACACCTGGGCCTGGGCCCTGTGGCTGCCCCACCTGCGCCCCGAGCACGGCCAGGACTGCCGTCTGCTGCTCGGCCTGGACGACGACCAGGCCCTCGCCCGGCTCACCGAGCTGACCGCCCGGCTCAGCGGCCCGGTCGGCACCGGCGGCCACCCCGCCACCGTGGTCGTGGTCGACGGCCGCCCCGGTACCGAGGCCGCCCGGCAGGCCCTGGACCTGCTGCTGCGCCAGGGCCCCGCGGTCGGGATCTTCCCGCTCTGCCTCGCCGAGCAGCCCGAGCTGCTCCCCCGCGGCCTCGGCGCCACCGCCCTGATCACCGGCGAGGTCGGCACCCAGCTCTCCGTCGACCGGCCCGTCGCCCGCGGCCGGGAGAGCGTCCACGAGGTCTCCCTGGACGCCGTCTCCGACGCCTGGGCCGAGCGCCTCGCCCGGCTGCTCGCCCCGCTGCGCGAGGCCACCCCGGCCGCCCGCGGCCCGCTGCCGGACGCGCTGCGCCTGCTGGACCTCCTCCAGCTCGACACCGTCACCCCCGCCAAGCTCTCCGCCCGCTGGGACGCCCACGCCGGCGGCATCGGCGCGGCCACCGCCCTGCTCGGCACCACCCGCGACGAGCTGTGCGTCCTGGACCTCGCCGACCCCGAACTCGCCCTGCCCTCCCCCGACCCGGGCGGCCCCCACCTGCTGATCGGCGGGGCCCGCGGCTCCGGCAAGACCGAGCTGCTGCGCACCCTGGTCGCCTCGCTCGCGGTCTCCGAACGGCCCGAGCGGCTGGCCGTCACCCTCGTCGAGGGCCGCGCGGTGGAGGGCGAGGCCGGACTCCACGGCTGCACCGACCTGCCGCACGTCACCGGGCACGTCAACGCCGCCGCCGACCCGCGCGCGGCGCTGCTCGCCGCGGAGTCCCTGGAGGACGAACTCGCCCTGCGCGAGCGGCTGTTCGACGGCCTGGACTTCGCCTCCTGGCACGCCGCCCGGATCCTGGACGGCGAGCGGGGCACGGCCACCGAGGACGTCCCGGTCCCGGCCACCGTCGGCGCCCCGGCCGTACCCGCGGTGCCCCGGGTGGTCCAGCCGCGCGGCCCGATGACCGCTCCGGCCCCGGCGCCGTCCGCGGTCCCCGCCCGGCTGGTCGTCGTGGTGGACGACTACGACGCCCTGCTCGCCCCCACCTCCCCGGCCGGGCGGCCGCTCGCCCGCGCGCTGGCCGCCGTCGCCCGCCGCGGCGGGCCGCTCGGCGTCCACCTGGCCGTCGCCACCGGCCGCCCCGAGGACAGCGCCGGCACCGAGGTCGACGAGGCCGCCCTGCTCCGCATCGCCCTGCGCACCGAGGACCCGGCCGACTCCGACCTGCTGATCCACCTCGGCGACGCCGCCGCCCTGCCCGACACCACCCCCGGCCGCGGCTACCTCCGGCTCCCCGACGGCGGCGTCTGCGCCTTCCAGGCCGCCCGGATCAGCGGCCGGATCCCGCGTACGGCCACCCTGCGTCCCACCGTCGTCGCGATAGACCCCCTCCAGCTCGGCGCCCCGCCCCCGCGCCGGCCCGTCCGCGAGCTCGGCAACGGCCCCACCGACCTCGCCCTCCTCGCCAGCGCCCTGCGCCGCGCCGCCGGCCGCTGACCCCCGGGGCCGCTCGGCGCCCCGGCCCCGGGCGGCCGCACACGACGGCGGGCCCGCGTCCGAGGACGCGGGCCCGCCGGTCAGCCGTGCGCCGGGCTCAGACGCACTTCGACGCGGAGTCGATCAGGCTCATACCCGCCACCTTGCCGGCCTCCACGTGGAACTCGTACTGCCAGCCGGCCTTGGCCTCGACCGGGGCCCGGTAGTACGCGCCGCTCGTGCCGACGGGCTCCAGGCCCTTGGCGCCGTACGCGGCCTTGAGCTGCTCCAGGGCGGAGCCGGCGCCGATGCCCTCGGCGGTGCGGGCGTCGGCCGGGGCGGCGAGCTCGCGCAGGCCGTCCTTGCCGAAGGAGGCCCGGCCGGCGGCCAGGTACGCCTTGTCGCGGGCCTCGCGCAGCACCATCAGCTCGACGGAGGCCTGGGTGGCCTCCGCGATCAGCTTGGCGTCGGCGGCCGACTCGGCGGCGGACGCGGCGGCCTTCTCGGCGAACTCCTTGGCCTGCTTGGCGGAGGCGTTCGGCGGCAGCGGGGGCAGGTCGGCGGCGGGCTTCTGCTGCGCCGCGTCGGCCTTGGCGTTGGCCTCGTTCGCCTTGGTCTGGGCGGCCGCCTCGGTGGCCATCCGGGCGGCGTCCGGCGCCGGGCCGCCCTTGAAGGTGAAGTCGGCGCAGCCGTACAGCGCCGACACCGGGGCCGTCTCCAGCGCGCCGGCGGCCAGCGCCGCCTCCTTGGCCATGCCCGGGGTGAGCCCCCGGTAGCCGGCCACGCCGAACACGTCCGGCGTCTTGCCCGCGGTGGGCGCCGCGGCCGCGCCGCTCCCGCCCGGCTTCGCGTCGGCGGCCTTGCCGCCCTTGTCGTCCTCGCAGGCCGCCGCGCCCGCGGCGACCAGCGCCACGGTCAGTACGGTCCCGGCCACGCGCGTGCCGCGCATCCTCTTCACAAGATCCCCCTCGGTTCGTGGACCACCGTACCGAGGGCATCCGCAAGATCCACAATCGCTCACCGGGCCGCGGGACCACCGGCCCCGCGGCCCGGGGCACTACGGCCGCACGCCCGCCCGGTCGGTGGCCCCGCGGGCCAGGACGGCGGTCTGACCTGCCACGTCGCCCGCCTTGCCGAGCTCGCCGTCCTTGGTCAGCACGATGCGCTCGCCCAGGTAGTCGTAGCTGCTCCCGTCGAAGATCCATTCGGTCCGGGTGCCGTCCGGCTCGGTCCGCGCCACCGCGACGCCGCGCCGGCCGGCGGCGTCCACGGCCTCCGGGACCAGCTCGACGCCGGGGATCCTCGCCGCCGCCCGGTGGAGCGCGGCGCTGACGGCCGGCGGGACGATCTGCTCGCGCAGGATGTCGCCGATCGTCACGAAGGCCTCCTGATCGGGGTTGCGGCCCTGGCCCTCCCGGTCCTTCTTGATCTTCTTCAGCAGCGCGTCCGGGTCGGTGGGCAGAGCGGCCGCGTAGCCGTACGAGCCGGGGTGCGCCGACCCGCTGCCGGCGGGCTCCAGCCAGAGGCCGCCGTCCTGGCGCGGTGCGGGCTCCCCGGGCCGCGGGCCCTTCCCACCCGCCCCGGCCTTGTCCCCGCCCTTGGCGGCGCCCTCCTCCAGCAGCACGCCCCACTGGCTGCCGTCGGCCGAGAGCCAGATCTCCCGGGTGTGGATCCGCGCCTTGTCCACCTCACCGGTGGCCAGGTTCACCCCGGCGAAGCCGCCGACCGACTTCACGTAGACGAACTGGCCGGGCTTCACCTCCACCGGCGCCCGGTGCTCGGCGGCGTCGGCGGCCTGGTTGAGCAGCCGGACGGCGCCGACGGGCGCCGCGTCGAGCTGCGCCGTGCTCGCGGGCGCGCCGGCCGCGCCCGGCCGGGGGGTGGAGGTGCCCTCGCCGCCGCCGGCGGTCAGCACCAGGGTCAGCGCCAGGCCGCCGACCAGGGCGGGCAGGGCCACCCGGCCGAGGAGGCTGCGGTGGCGCCGTACCGGCGCGGTGGTGGTGGCGTGCTCGGTGTTGATCTCGCTCATCAGGTGTCCCCTCAACAGCTGGTGGCGGTCGGCGGAGAGCCGCGGCCGGGCCGGTGCGGGCAGCAGCCGGCCCAGCTCCGCGTGCTCGTCGTGGTGGTGCGTCATCGGTTCGTCTCCCGCGTCGACCGGACCGCGTCAGCGCGGTCACCCCGTACCTGTCCGCTGTCCGCGGCCGGTTCCGCACCGCCGCGCAGTTCCTCCTCGGCGAGCCTGCGCAGCCGGGTACGGGCCCGCGAGAGCCGCGAGCGCACCGTGCCGACCGGCACCCCGAGGGCCTGGGCCGCCCCGGCGTAGTCGAGCCCGGCCCAGACGCAGAGCGTGAACACGTCCCGCTCGGCCTTGCGCAGCCTGGCCAGTGCCCGGTGGGCGGCGGCCAGTTGCGCGCTGTCGTCGAGCCTGCCGACCAGCTCGTCGGCGAAGTCCGGCACCACCTCCCGGGCCGGCATCCGTTCCATCGCCGCCCGGTGCCGCCGCGCGGCCCGCGCGGTGTTGCGCAGCACGTTGGCCGCGATGCCGAACAGCCAGGGCCGTACGCTCTCCCCCTCCTCCCGCAGCTTCCCGCGCAGCCGCCAGGCCTCCAGGAAGGTCAGCTGGACGACGTCCTCGCCCACCGCCCAGTCCCCGGAGACCCGCACGGCGTACCGGTACAGGTCCTGGGCGTGTTCGTCGAACAGCTCGCCGAACGCCCTCTGGTCCCCCGCCCGCAACCGGGCCCGCAATGACAGTTCCACGCCCGTACCTGTCCGCCGGCGCCCCCGGGTTCCCTCCGCGGCGAGGGCGTGTCCGCCACGCCCAAGAGAACCACGACGAAAAGCGGGCGGGGCCCGCGTCCTTGAGGACGCGGGCCCCGCCCGTGACGGTCCGGCCGGGTCAGCGCATCGAACCCGTGCGCAGCAGGGTGCGGATGACGCGCATCGCGACCGAGAGGCTGGACAGCTCGTAGTTGTCCGAACCCCTTATGTCGTCGAGGGTGCTCTTGGCCCGGTTCAGCAGCGTCGCGTTGAGCTCGGCCCAGGCGGTGTAGCGCTCCTCGGGGGAGGCGCCGTCGGGGCCGCAGGCCAGGATGTCGGCCGTCAGCGCCGCGTGGGCCGCGAACAGGTCCTCGCGGATCGCCGCACGCGCCATGGAGGACCAGCGGTCCGTCCGGGGCAGCTCGATGATGCGGTCGAGCAGGTGGGTGATCTGGAGGCGGTCGGCGAGGTCGTAGTAGAGCTCGGCGACGTCCGCGACGTCCTTGCCCGACCGGTCCGCGACCTCGGTGATGTCGAGGGTCGGGAAGGTCGAGGACAGGCCCGCGATCCGGGTGGCCAGCTCGTCCGGCACGCCGGCGCCCGCCAGCTCCTCGTACACCGACTCGAACCAGACGAGGTCCTCGCCGCGCAGCGGCTTGGGCAGCGAGCCCCAGACCTGGTGGACCCGGTCGTGGAAGAACTCGATGGTGCCCGCGATGTCCAGCGGCTGGCGGCGGTTGTTGAGCATCCACCGGGTGGCGCGCTCGACGAGCCGGCGCGAGTGCAGACGCATCTTGGTCTGGGCCCGGGCCGGGACCTGGTTGTCCAGGCCGACGATGTCGCCCCAGATGTCCTGCAGGCCGAAGACGGCGCGCGCCGCGGTGTGCGTCCGCGCGATCTCCTCGTAGGTGGCGCCGGTCTCCTCCTTCAGCCGGAAGGCGAAGGTGCAACCGCCCTGGTTGATCGTGTCGTTGACGATCAGGGTGGTGATGATCTCGCGGCGCAGCGGGTGGTTGTCGATCGCCTCGGCGAACTTCGCCCGCAGCGCGCTCGGGAAGTACTCGTGCAGCGCGGTGCGGAAGAACGGGTCGTCGGGCAGCTCGGTGCCGAGCAGCTCGTCGGCCAGGGTGATCTTCGTGTACGCGAGGAGCACGGACATCTCGGGCTGCGAGAGGCCGCGGCCGTTCTGCTGGCGCTCGCGGATCTGGCGCTCGGTCGGGAGGAACTCCAGGGCCCGGTCGAGCTGCCCGCCGGCCTCCAGACGGTTGATCATCCGGGAGTGGACGTTGACCATGCTGAGCGCCTGCGCGACCGCGTTGGCCAGCACCACGTTCTGCGCGTAGTTGTTGCGCAGCACCAGGCGGCCGACCTCGTCGGTCATCTCGGCGAGCAGCTTGTTGCGCTGCTTGACCGTCATGTCGCCCTCGGCGACGACCTGGTTGAGCAGGATCTTGATGTTGACCTCGTGGTCCGAGGTGTCCACACCGGCCGAGTTGTCGATGGCGTCGGTGTTGATCCAGCCGCCGGCGGCCTCGGGGCCCCCGGTGCTCGCGTACTCGATCCGACCGAGCTGGGTGCAGCCGAGGTTGCCGCCCTCGCCGATGACCCGGGCGCGGACCTGGGCGCCGTTGACGCGGATGGCGTCGTTGGCCTTGTCGCCGACCTCGGCGTTGGTCTCGGTGCTCGCCTTGATGTAGGTGCCGATGCCGCCGTTCCAGAACAGGTCGACGGGCGCCTGCAGGATCGCCTTCATCAGCTCGGCCGGGGTGAGCCGGGCCGCCTCGATGCCGAGGACGGAGCGGACCTGCGGGGTCAGCTGGATCGACTTGGCGCTGCGCGGGAAGACGCCGCCGCCCGCGGAGATCAGCGACTTGTCGTAGTCGTCCCAGGAGCTGCGGGGCAGGTCGAACAGCCGGCGGCGCTCGGCGTACGAGACGGCCGCGTCCGGGTTCGGGTCGAGGAAGATGTGGCGGTGGTCGAAGGCGGCGACCAGGCGGATGTGCTCGCTGAGCAGCATGCCGTTGCCGAAGACGTCGCCGGACATGTCGCCGATGCCGATGACCGTGAAGTCCTCGGCCTGGGTGTCGACACCGAGCTCGCGGAAGTTGCGCTTGACCGACTCCCAGGCGCCGCGGGCGGTGATGCCCATGCCCTTGTGGTCGTAGCCGGCCGAGCCGCCGGAGGCGAACGCGTCGCCCAGCCAGAAGCCGTACGACTCGGCGACGCCGTTGGCGATGTCCGAGAAGGTCGCGGTGCCCTTGTCGGCGGCGACGACCAGGTAGGTGTCGTCCTCGTCGTGGCGGACCACGTCGGCCGGGTGGACGACCTCGCCGCCGACCAGGTTGTCGGTGATGTCGAGCAGCGCCGAGATGAAGGTCTTGTACGAGGCGACGCCCTCGGCCAGCCAGGCGTCGCGGTCCACCGACGGGTCCGGCAGCTGCTTGGCGACGAAGCCGCCCTTGGCGCCGACCGGGACGATGACGGTGTTCTTGACCATCTGCGCCTTGACCAGGCCCAGGATCTCGGTGCGGAAGTCCTCGCGGCGGTCGGACCAGCGCAGACCGCCCCGGGCGACCTTGCCGAAGCGCAGGTGGACGCCCTCGACCTGCGGCGAGTACACCCAGATCTCGAACGCCGGACGCGGGGCCGGAAGGTCCGGGATGACCTTCGGGTCGAACTTCATCGACACGTAGGAGTGCCACTCGCCGCTGTCGCCCGCGTGCTGGAAGAAGTTGGTGCGCAGGGTGGCCTTGATGAGGTGCAGGAAGGAGCGCAGGATGCGGTCCTCGTCCAGCGAGACGACCTCGTCGAGGGCGCCGTCCAGCTCCTCCAGGATGCCCTCGGTCAGCTCGGCGGCGCCCAGCTGGTGGCTGGGACTGAGCCGGGCCTCGAAGAGGTTCACCAGCAGGCGGGTGGTGTGGGTGTTGTTGCGGAGCGCGTCCTCCATGTAGTCCTGGGAGAACGTGGAGCCCGCCTGGCGCAGGTACTTGGCGTAGGCGCGCAGCATCATGGCCTGGCGCCAGGTCAGCCCGCAGGTCAGGACCAGCTCGTTGAAGCCGTCGTTCTCGGCCTTGCCCATCCAGGTGGCGGCGAAGGTCTCCTGGAAGCGCTCGCGGGCCTCGTCGGTGAGCTCGATCGCCTCGCGCAGCCGCAGGCCGAAGTCGTACACCCACGCGGTGGTGTGGTCCGAGCGGGTCAGCGCGTACGGGTGCTCGTCGAGCACCTCGACGCCCAGGCGCTGGAGGACCGGCAGGACCTCGGTGAGGGAGATCGGGCCGCCGACCCGGTAGATCTTGAAGCGGCGCTCGTCGTCGCCCGCGCCGACCGGCTGGTACAGGTTCAGGCGGAAGTCGCCCTCGCCGTGCAGCGACTCGATCTGCTTGAGGTCGGCGACGGCGGTGCGCGCGGTGAAGTCGGCGCGGTAGCCGTCGGGGAAGGCGTTGGCGTACTTGCGGGAGAGCTCGGCGGCCTTCTCCTCGCCCAGCTCCAGGTGCAGCTGGTCGTTGAAGCCGTCCATCCAGAAGCGGGCGGCCTCGGCGAGCTTGGCCTCGATCCGCTCGACCTCGGCGTCGGTCAGGTGCGGCAGCTCGCTGCCGGGGGTGACGCGGACGACGAAGTGCAGTCGGGTCAGGACGGACTCGGTGGACCACACCGTGTAGTCGATGGAGGCGCCGTTGAGCTCCTGCATCAGGATGTCCATCAGGCGCAGCCGGATGCGGGTGGTGTAGCGGTCGCGCGGCAGGTAGACCAGCGCCGAGAAGTAGCGCCCGTACTCGTCCTGGCGCAGGAAGAGCCGCAGCCGGCGGCGTTCCTGGAGGTAGAGCACGCTGGTGGCGATCTGCAGCAGCTCGTCGGCGGGGGTCTGGAAGATCTCGTCCCGGGGGAAGGTCTCCAGGATCTGGAGCAGGTCGCGGCCGTCGTGGCTCTCGGTGGAGAAGCCGGACTGGGCGATGACGTCCTGGACCTTGCGGCGCACCACCGGGATGCGGTTGACCGACTCGGTGTACGCGGCGGCGGAGAACAGGCCGAGGAAGCGGCGCTCGCCGACGACCTCGCCGTTGGCGTCGAAGCGCTTCACGCCGACGTAGTCGAGGTAGGCGGGGCGGTGCACGGTGGCCCGGCTGTTGGCCTTGGTGAGGACGAGCAGCTTCTTCTCGTGGGCCTTGGCGCGCACCGGGGCGGAGAGCCGGCCGAAGGCCTCGCTGACCGAGTGGTGCCGCTCGTCGTGGCTGATCGGGTCGGAGCGCAGGATGCCGAGGCCGGTGCCGGCGACCGCCTTGAGCACCTCCTCGCCCTCGTGCTCGATCAGGTCGTACTCGCGGTAGCCGAGGAAGGTGAAGTGGTCGTCGGCGAGCCAGCGCATCAGCTCCCAGGCCTCGCCGACCTCCTGCTCGGGCAGCTCGGCGGGCGGCTGCTCGGCGAGCTCGTCGGCCAGGCGCAGCGCGCAGTCGCGCATCTTGCCCCAGTCCTCGACGACCTCGCGGACGTCGCCGAGCACGCGGCGCAGGTTGGCCTCGATGGAGCGCAGGTCCTCGCGGTCGGTCTCGCGGTCGATCTCGATGTGCATCCACGACTCGACCGTGGCGTCGGCGGGCCACTCGGCGCCGGCGGCCTGGCTGCGGGCGCAGGCGTCGAAGTCCAGGATCTCCAGCAGCTTGCCGGTGAGGTCGCGGCGGACGACCAGCTGGGGGTGGATCACGATGTGGATCGCGCGGTCCTGGCGGGACAGCTCGTTGGTGACCGAGTCGACCAGGAACGGCATGTCGTCGGTGACGACCTCGACCACGGTGTGGCCGCAGGACCAGCCGTTCTCCTCCACCGACGGGGTGTACACGCGGACCTCGGCGGTGCCCTGGGGGCGCTTGAGGCCGAGCCGGTAGTGGGAGGCCGCCGCGCCGTACACGTCGATCGGGTCGCGGTGGACCAGGTCCTCGGGCGCGGTGTGGAGGTAGTAGTGGTGCAGGTACGCGGCGAGAGCGCCGTTGCTCAGCCCCTCACCCGGCGCCGCTCCCCCCACCTGGCTGTTCTCAGCTGCCGCTGCTGCCTTCTTGAGCAGTTCTGCCTTGGCTGCGTCCAGCTTGGTCTGCATGGCTGTTTGGCTCCTGTCGCGCGCCGTTGCGTGACTCGGTGGTGTGTGGATGTGCACCGCCGGGTCTCCCGCAATCCTCCCGCAATGCCCGACCGAAAGGCTTCCATGGCACGCATGAAAGACCTCGGCAGTGGGTAGAACGAGTCGTTCTGCCTGCGGAGCCACCCGACGACGCCAGCCAGCCTAACGGGAGGAAACGAAGGTGTCAGGGGACAGGGAGGCGCAAAGGTGCAGGAAGATCGGGCCGTCCTGGACACCTTGTCCAAACCGGTGAGTCATGTTCGCCGACAGCTCAGGTACGCCGGGCGGTCGGGCGCTCACCCCATGTGCGGGTGACGGTGGTCGCGCTCACCCCATGTGCGGGTGACGGTGGTCGGTCGGCGGGACGAAGGTCTCCTTGATCGACCGGGCCGAGGTCCAGCGCAGCAGGTTCTGCGCCGCGCCGGCCTTGTCGTTGGTCCCCGAGGCCCGGCCGCCGCCGAAGGGCTGCTGGCCGACCACCGCGCCGGTCGGCTTGTCGTTGATGTAGAAGTTGCCCGCCGCGAAGCGCAGCTCCTCCAGCGCCTGGGCGATGGCCCGCCGGTCGGTGGCGACCACCGCGCCGGTGAGCCCGTACGGCGCCCCCGAGTCGACCCGGCGCAGCACGTCGTCCCAGCGGGCGTCCTCGTAGACGTGGACGGCGAGGATCGGGCCGAAGTACTCGGTGCGGAACATCTCGTTGCGGTGGTCGGAGGAGACCAGCACGGTCGGGCGGACGAACCAGCCGATCGCGTCGTCGTACTGGCCGCCGGCCGCCAGCTCGACGGTCGGGTCGGCCTTGGCGCGTTCGATCGCGTCGCGGTTCTTCTCGAAGGCGCGGCGGTCGATCAGGGCGCCCATGAAGTTGGACAGGTCCGTCACGTCGCCGACCGGCAGCGCGTCCACCTCGGCCAGGAGGTCGTCCTTGATCCGCTGCCAGACGCTGCGCGGCAGGTAGGCGCGGGAGAGCGCCGAGCACTTCTGGCCCTGGTACTCGAAGGCGCCGCGGATCAGCGCGGTGCGCAGGACGTCCGGGTCGGCCGAGCGGTGGGCGAGCAGGAAGTCCTTGCCGCCGGTCTCGCCGACGATCCTCGGGTAGCCGCGGTAGGCGCCCAGGTTGGCGGCGACGCCCTGCCAGAGCGTGCGGAAGGTGGCGGTGGAGCCGGTGAAGTGCAGCCCGGCGAGGGCGGGGTCGGCGAGCGCCACCTGGGAGACCTGGAGGCCGTCCCCGGTGACCATGTTGATCACGCCGGGGGGCAGTCCGGCGGCCTCCAGCAGCCGCATCAGGTGGTGGGCGGCGAGGGTCTGGGTGGGGGCGGGCTTCCAGACCACGGTGTTGCCCATCAGCGCGGGCGCGGTCGGCAGGTTGCCGGCGATCGCGGTGAAGTTGAACGGGGTGACCGCGTAGACGAAGCCCTCCAGCGGCCGGTGGTCGGTGCGGTTCCACACCCCGGGCGAGGAGGCGGGCTGCTCGGCCAGGATCCGCCGGGCGAAGTCGACGTTGAAGCGCCAGAAGTCGATGAGCTCGCAGGCGGAGTCGATCTCGGCCTGCTGCGCGGTCTTGGACTGCCCGAGCATGGTCGCCGCGTTGAGCGTCTCCCGCCACGGCCCGGCCAGCAGGTCGGCCGCCCGCAGGAACACCGCCGCCCGGTCGTCGAAGGAGAGCGAGCGCCACTCCCGCCCGGCCGCCAGCGCCGCGTCCACCGCGAGCCGGGCGTCCTCCCGGGTGGCGTTGCCGAGCACACCCAGCTTGGCCGCGTGGTGGTGCGGCTGGACGACGTCGATCCGCTCACCCGCGCCGAACCGCTGCTCGCCGGCGATGGTCATCGGCAGCGGGACCTGCTCGGCGGCCAGCTCGTCCAGCCTGCGCACCAGCCGCTCCCGCTCCGGGCTCCCGGGCGCGTAGGCCAGCACCGGCTCGTTGCTCGGCGTCGGGACCTGGGTGACGGCGTCGATGGGCATGACGGCTCCTGCTCCGGGGGCTCGGCCGGCCCGGCCGGCCGGCGTCAATCCAGACTGACGAGCCCCGGGCCGGTTCGCCCGCTCTGACACGCCCCCGTCGGCGTGGCGCACGCCACCCGCGGCCCCGCCCGGCCACTCGGCCACAGCCGGTCGGCCTGTCAGCCGACCAGTTGCCCGGCCAGCTCGACCGCCTCCGCCAGGCTGTCCACCACCGGCACCCCGACCGGCTCCAGCTTCTGCCGGGTGTGCGAGCCGCCGGTGTACAGCACCGCGTGCGCGCCCGCGCTCAGCGCGGCCAGCGCGTCGTCCGCGGCGTCCCCGATCAGCACCGTGCGGGCCGGGTCGACGCGCTCGCCGAGGGCCGCCAGGTGCCGGACCAGGTGGCCGGCCTTCTGACCGCCGGACGGGCCGCTGCGGCCGTCCACCCGCAGGAAGCGCGGGGTCAGCCCGAAGGCGTCCACCATCGGCAGCAGCCGGTCGTGCTCGTACATCGACAGCAGCGACTGGCTGTGCCCGGCGTCCTCCCAGCCGCGCAGCAGGGCCGGGACGCCCTCGGTCAGCCCGCAGGCCACGCTCAGCTCGCGGTACCGGTCGTGGAAGGCGTCGTCCAGCAGCAGCCACTCGGCCTCGCTGGGGCTGCGGCCGAGCAGCCGCTCGTAGAAGCGCGGGATCGGGATCTCGTACTGCTCGCGGTACTCCTGCAACGACATCGGGCCGACGCCGATGGTCGCGAAGGCGGCGTTGCTCGCCCCGAGCACCGCCTCCATGTCGTGGAAGAGCGTTCCGTTCCAGTCCCAGACGATGTGAGTACGCACGTCAGGAACGGTAACCCCGACCGGCGGCGACGCGGAAGCCGGGTCGTCAGGCCAGCAGGCCGGGGATCTCCTGGGTGGCGTACCAGAGCAGGTCGTGGTCCTCCGCGCCGTCCACGGTGAACTGGGCGTCCTGGTCGCCGGCGTCGGCCGCCCCGACGGCCTCGACCGCCGCCGCGATGTCCTCGACGACCTCCTGGTCGGCGACGTCCGCGTGC
This sequence comes from Kitasatospora sp. NPDC004240, assembly GCF_053603215.1. Taxonomy (NCBI): domain Bacteria; kingdom Bacillati; phylum Actinomycetota; class Actinomycetes; order Kitasatosporales; family Streptomycetaceae; genus Kitasatospora; species Kitasatospora sp. NPDC004240. The sequence continues at coordinate 15,600 of NZ_JBSGFD010000174.1, forward strand.
ACCGCCGCCGCCTTCGCGAGGCGCACCGGGCCGGCCAGCTCGACCCGGCCCAGGGTGGCCTGGCTGCGGTACTCGTCGCCGTCGAACGGGCGCACCGCGGAGTCCGCGACGTCCAGCGCCACGACCACGCGGCGGCGCGGCGCGTCCGGCTCGGCGGCCAGCAGCCGCAGCGAGCTCTGCGCGGCCCGGTTGAGCGCCGCGTACTCCAGCTCCTCCAGGTCGTCGCTCTCGTACCACTCGCGCAGCGCGGGCGTGACGGCGTACGCGGCCGTCTGCTCCAGCGCGCCCCCCGGGTGCGCCGCCGCCAGGCCGTTCAGGGTGGTGGGCACGTACACGCGCATCGGTGGCACTCTCCGGTTCGTCCAGCGGCACAGCTTCCAGCGCCCCCAAGAATAAGCGCCGACCCCGCCCCGCGTGATCACCCGCTCACCCGGCCGGTGCCGCGGCAGCCGTCAGAGGACGCCCTCCAGGGCCGCGCGGCTGCTGCGCTGGGCGCTCTCCAGCACCGGGCCGCGGCGGGCCGGGTCCATCATGTTGGTGCCCATCACCGCGAGGTCCGCCAGGTTCGGCGCGAGCAGCCGCACCCGGATCCCGGCGGCCCGCAGCAGCCGGGCCTCGGCCATCAGCTGCCGGGACACCGCACGCCGGTACCGGCTCACCAGCTGCGCCAGCACCCCGCGCGGACGGTCCCGGGCGCGCCACTCGCGCAGCGCGGCCGCGGTGCCCCGGCCCGGCTCGGCGCGGCCGCGCGGATCCGGGCGCAGCGCCATCGGTGCGAGCACGAAGACCTCGTCCAGGCCCCGGTCGAGCATCAGATCGGCGTTGCTGGCCGACCAGCAGCCGCCGTCCACGTACGCCGAGCCGTTAAGCCTGACCGGCGTGAACCAGCCCGGGATCGCGCAGGAGGCCATCACCGCCTCGGGCGCGCCGGCCGCCGGCGCCTCCGGGTCGCCGAAGACCACCCGGCGCCCGCCCCGGTAGTCCACCGCCACCACCCGCAGGCCGGTCGGGGCCGGCCAGCCGTCGCCCAGCAGCCCGCGCACCAGCTCGCCGACCGGGGTCAGCGACCCCCGGCCGTGCGGCGCCACCGCCGACACCATGGTCAGCAGCGGATACGCGCGCGGGTGCCGGACGGCGTCCCGCAGCAGGCCCGGCGAGCCGATCCCGGCCCGGGGCCGCGGCGGCAGCGCCCCGCCGACCGCGGTGGCGTAGTCGAACTCCACCCCTGCCAGCGGGCCGGTGGTCACCGGTAGGCCCCGCTGGTGGTCGCGCAGGTGGCGGGCGCGTACGCCTCCGGCCAGCATCGCCCCGAGGATCGAACCGGCCGAGGTCCCGAGGATCACCTCGGCGCTGCCCGGCTGCCAGCCGGTGGTCTCCTCGATCGCGCACAGCGCCCCGACCGTCCAGGCGGCGCCGAGCATCCCTCCGCCGCCCAGCACCAGTCCGCGCCGCGGCCCGCTCCCGGCCGGCGCGGCCGTCCTGCCCTCGTCCGTCGAAACCTGTGTCACCGTGCCGTCCGCCTGTCGTCCTCGGTGCCCGCGGCGTCGCGCGTACAGCCCCGATCCTCTCCACTACCCACCGGTAATGGCGTAACGGCCCGTCCCCCTTCGGGGCTCCCCGGACGGCCCCGGCCGTCAACCGCACGCCCCACGCGGCCACGCGGTCCCGCTCAACGCCGGGCCCCGATCACCCGGATAGGTGAATCGTCCGGAGCCGCGACAGCCCCGTTGCCGCCCCTCGCGCGAGGCCGCTACGACATACCCGTCCGCCCCGCCGAGTCACCGGGACCCGCCCATGCCGCAGCACCGCACCACCGCCCCGCACGCCGCCGCACCGCACACCGCCGCCCGGGCCGTACCGCACCGGGCCGCCGCCGTCCGGCACCGCGCCGAGCCCCTCGCCGAGCCCCTCGTCAACGCACCGCGCGGCCTCGAACACCGGACCGCCGACCGCCGTACGGCCGCCGCCGACCGCCGGCCCCGCCACCCCCGGGCCGTCTGCGAGGCCGCCTCCCGGCCCGCCCTCGCCCGCGCCGAGCTGACCGCCCGCTTCGCCCACCGCCTGGTCGAGGTGCTCACCGGCGTCCGCCCCTGCGGCCAGCTCCAGCGCCACACCACCCTGGACGGCTACGGCCAGCTCGCGGCGCTGGTCCGCTCCGGGCCGCTGCGCCGGGGCGGAGCCGCCGCCCGGCCCCGGCTGGGCCCGGTCCACGACCGTTCCCCGGCCGGCGACGCGGTGGAGGCCTGCGTCCGGGTCGACCTGGGCGTACGGCACCACATGGTGGCCTTCCGGCTGGAGCTCCAGCCGCGGTCCGGGCGCTGGCAGTGCGCCGCCGTGGAGGCCCGGTGACCCCGGCCGCCCTCGCCCCCGTCCCGGCCCCCTCCCGGGCGACGGCGGGCCGGTAGTAGTCGCAGGAGGAGAGCACCCCGTCGAAGC